>CAZIHK010000040.1:0-8413 GCA_964539035.1 uncultured Candidatus Saccharibacteria bacterium
GTAATTTCTTGATACTTAAAAATAAC
Source organism: uncultured Candidatus Saccharibacteria bacterium (assembly GCA_964539035.1). Classification (GTDB taxonomy): domain Bacteria; phylum Patescibacteriota; class Saccharimonadia; order Saccharimonadales; family CAIOMD01; genus CAZIHK01. The sequence goes on from CAZIHK010000040.1 coordinate 27, forward strand.
GAAGAAGCCACAAACAAGATAGACCAAATAATCAGCCCAACAGCAACACTAGGCGCAAAGCTGAACAAAACAATACTCGAAAATACAAATCTAACCATTATCCCAACAAAATCAAAAACTAAAACATCATAAAGCCTCTCAAAACAACTGACAAATCTGTTGGTTTGAGACACCAGTGATCCACCAAAGGCATTGGTAAAAAAGCGGTAACTCATAGTTGTAAGATGATTAAACACCTTTTGGTTTAAATCTCTCATGACAGGTATTTCGAGTTTGACTATTGCAAGCCCACTTGTGCGCCAAAGCATCCAGGCTAATATTTGGAACACAATGAATAGTATTATTATGTTTCCGAATGTTGGCCAAAACTCCCCGCCATTTTGTACAAATCCTGGCAAGGCATTCACACCTCTAGAAATGATATAGGGCAGTACTATGCTTCCGCAAAAAACAGCAGCACAAACAGTAAATAAATGTAATGTAAGCCATAATTTATATTTCAAAACGGCGCTTAAATACAATCTAATTGTTTTTCGTACAGTTTCCATAGTTAGGTTCCTTATTTTATTTAAATGTGAGAGGCCTCAATTTTTTAGGCTTCACTTAAAAGAGAGAATGCTCTTAACTTGAGCGGGTCAAATAGTGTTAGACCATCAACATAGTGGGCATATTTTATCACCTCTGTATAATAGATACAAGGTAGTATTTTTATATGACAAAAGCTTTAAAGCAAAAACTAGCTCAATTACCAATTACGCCGGGTGTTTATTTTCATAAAAATAGAAGTGGCGAAATTATTTATGTAGGCAAAGCGGCAGTTCTTAAAAATAGAGTAAGACAATACTTTCAAAAAAGTCGTTATAGTGACCCAAAGACTGATTTATTAATTACCGAGATAGCTGACACTGATTGGATAGAGCTAGATAGTGAGGCAGAGGCATTATTTTTAGAGGCCGAGATGGTAAAGCGTTATATGCCAAAATATAATATTCTGCTTCGTGATGATAAATCTAGCAGTTTTGTGAGGATAGATATTAAAAGTAAGGCCCCATCGCTTACTATTACTCGCAGGCCATTGGATGACGGTGCAGAATATTTCGGGCCATTTTTATCAGCAGGCCCTTTGCGCAAAGCACTTAATTATTTGCGCAAGATATTCCCATATTCAACGCACACCACATTGCCCACTAGGGCTTGCCTCCAATATCATCTTGGTTTATGTCCAGGACCAGAAACAAATGATTATAATCGCGATAAATATTTAAAAGACCTTAAAAATTTAATTCTTTATATCAAAGCTCAAAAAGACAAAATAATAAAATCATTAGAAAAAGATATGAATCAATCGTCAAGACACCAAAATTATGAAGATGCTGCGATTTTACGCAATCGTATAAAAAATATAAAAAGTTTCCAAAACCAAGTTATTTTTGGTGATAATGAAAACGTAGATTTATCTAAAGATTATGCACTTTATGATTTATATTTACTTTTTGGATTGCCAAATCCACCTCGCTATATTGCCGCATATGACATAAGCCATCTTCAGGGCACAAATGTTGTCGCTAGTGAGGTAGTTTTCAAAAACGGTACAGCTGATAAAAAGAATTATCGTAAGTATAAGATGCATGCAGCTGGCAATGATGATATTTTACATATGCACGAAGTTGTAGATAGGAGCCTAAACAATATCAAAAAAACCAAAAAGCCATATCCAAATCTGATTTTAATCGATGGTGGTAAGGGACAATTAACATCAGCAATAAAAGCTTGTAAAGATAATAACATTAACGTTCCTGTTGTAGGCATTACAAAAAAATATGAAGAAATAATAATCCATAAAACTAAAAGTAATACTATTTTAGATAGATCGCAGCTGGCTGACTTAAGGGGCGCGACAATAGTTGAGTCTAATGATTTTATAAAAATTTTGCTACCAGTAGGCAGCCATATTATTAAACTACTACAACGCATAAGAGACGAATCGCATCGTTTTGCAGTTAGCTACCACAACCACTTAAAATTAAAACAACAGACTCATAGTGTGCTCGATGACATACCCGGCATTGGCCCAAAGACTAAAAAGAAAATATTAAAACATTTTGGCTCGCTAAAAGCGACCAAAGAATCAACTTACGAAAATTTATCAAATATTGTTGGTTGCAATAAAGCAAAAATATTAAAGCACTGTTTATAATAAACAATTGATTTAGAGTTTAACTGATATACTTATACACGAATTAATGAAAAAACAATTTATTAAATTTATAGTAAGATGGCTTGCTAACTGTGCTGGTTTACTTCTAGCGGCACAAATATTCAACCTGCTTAGTTATCAAAATAGCTTTGTAGTGATACTTATTTCAGGATTGATTTTATCAATTCTAAATGCACTGATAAAACCATTATTAGTAATGCTTACTTTGCCTGCCATTGCTCTGACCCTAGGTATATTTATGGTTATAATAAATGGTATTATAGTTTTTCTGGCCAGTCTAATGTATAAACCATTGCAGGTAGGGTCTTTTTGGTCCGCGGTACTTGTTGGTATGGTCATAGGCTTGGTAAACTATATAGTAACTATCGCTATGGAGGCAGTAGTAAAAAGATATGCATAATATATTTAACTATTTAACGGTTGGTTTTGCAGCTTTAATGATTTTATTAATATTAGTTCAGACTCGTGGCGCTAGTTTAGGCGCAGGCTTTGGCAGTGCAGCCGAGATAGACACAGTGCGCAGGGGGTCAGACAAAACTATATTTCAGCTGACAATAATTGTAGCAACGCTATTTGTGCTGTCTATCGTATTAGGGATTATTTCTAAATAGATTAGATATGAATTATCGTTATACACGTTTGCGTGTACGGAGACGTGTGCGTAAACGTAAAAAACAAGTTGCTGGCATTAGTGAATCTTTCAATAAACAACTTGATAGACATATTTTTCGTAGATGGCACAACTTCAGGCACGCAGGGCGTTTTGTAATTGGTTGGCTAAGTTTAGTAGTTATACTGATAGTTGCAGTAATAATTCAAACCAAAGGATTGGGGCGATACTATTTATCTGTTACTCCAGTAAGTGGTGGAGTATACACAGAAGGTGTTGTAGGTAGTTTTAGCAATGCAAACCCACTTTATGCGAGCGAAGATGTTAACTCTGAAGTTTCGAAACTAATTTTTAGTTCACTTCTTACTTACGATGATAAAAACCAACTTGTTGGCGATCTGGCTTCATCTTGGCAGTTGGATGCAAAAGGCACAACCTATACTGTTAAATTAAAACAAAACATTAAGTGGCATGATGGGCAACCATTAACTGCCGACGATGTTGTTTTTACTTATGATACTATTAAAAATCCAGACTCAAAATCGTACTTGCTTCAAAATTGGACAGGTGTAAAAGTTGAAAAAGTTGACAATAGCACGGTAAAATTCATATTGCCCAATGCCTATAGTCCATTCCCTCATTCGCTAACTAATGGCATAATACCCAAACATTTGCTTAAAGATATACCTGTCTTGCAGCTCAGATCAACTTCGTTTAACACAAAAAGTCCGGTTGGCTCGGGCCCATTTATTTGGCACAGCGTATCAGTAGATTCTGATGATAATGCAGATCAGTTAGAGACTATTCAGCTATCTAAGTACAATGAATATTATAGAGGTCAAGCAAAGCTAGATGGTATTACAATTAATACCTATAAAGACGAAGACTCGCTTAAAAACGCATTGCAGAATAACAGTATTGTTGCGGCAGTTGGCTTGAGTTCCAGCGATCAAGATATTACTAATAAACAAGAAGATACGAGTTTTAATTTAATGAGTGCCAATATGTTGTTTTTAAAAACTACCAGCCCATTATTGAAAGACGTCAGGGTAAGGCAGGCATTAGTAAAAGGCACTAATGTGCCAAGCTTAGTTTCAATGATTGATTATGCAACCATACCAGTCCGCGAACCATTGCTAAAGTCACAGATTGGCTACAATCCACAATATATTCAGTATGGATACAACAAGGATGAAGCGATTAAGCTACTTGAAACTGCCGGGTGGAAGCTAAATCCAAAAGACGGATTTAGATATAAAGACTCTAAAAAACTAAATTTTAAACTGACATATCAGAATAATCACGAGTTTTCACATATTGCAGGTGGTATTCAAAAGCAGTGGAAAGAACTCGGTGTAGATTTAAATGTTATTATCAGCAATGATAAAAATGACAGTAGCAAATATCTTGATAGTCACGATTATGACGTCTTGCTTTATGGTATTAATATCGGTCCAGATCCAGACGTCTACGCATATTGGCACTCTAGCCAAATAGATAAAAAAACACAGATACATCTAAATTTATCGGAATACAAATCAACTATTGCAGATATCGCGCTTGAAACAGCACGTACGCGGACTGATCCCAAACTTCGCGCTGCAAAATATAAACCATTTTTAGAAGCTTGGCGCAAGGATGCTCCGGCAATTGGTTTATATCAGCCAAGATATTTAGTTATTTCTAATCAGCATATTTATGGCTTAAATCCAGCATTGATTAATGTACCCAGCGATAAATTTAACAATGTTAATAATTGGATGATTAACACGGCAAGAACAAACACCAAATGATTGTTATTAGACATAATTTTAAATACAATTGACCAAGCCCTCTATAGTCAACCTTTGAACCTTAAGTTATAAATACGCGGATATGGCGGAATTGGTAGACGCGCTAGCTTCAGGAGTTAGTGGGCTTTACGCTCGTGGAGGTTCAAGTCCTCTTATCCGCACCAAAAAAATAATCCCCGGGCTAATAGGGATTATTTTTTATTGGCGACTACTTTTCGGTAATATGTACTAAATCAATTTTGGCTATATATATGGCCAATAATATGTATATGTTCGTGTGTATTAAAGGATGTATTGCTTAAGTTATGAGTTTCAGCTTCATCCTCATACTCAAGACTAGCAATATCATCGCTATCTTCTAAGTCATCATCATCACTATCACTATCATATAATTTTTGGTTTATCAGTGTATCGTGAGCATTTGAGTTGGGGTTTACGGCTAACTCTAATGTAGGTAGTGGGCTTGGTATTGTAAAGCTGTCAATTACTTGGACATCTGATGCTTCATCTCTAGAAATTTGATTTGTAGGTGGGGATAAATGATTATCTTTTATATATTGTTTGCTTGCCAAAACATAGCTAGAGGCCAATAACACAACCCCTGCGATTACCAGAACTATTTTAAAAAATTTCTTCATAAAGTTCCTTGTTTAGTTTGCATAGTCTGTAACGGATAATGGATTAATTCGTTACAAAGTCTGAGACAATAATAAATATGGCAAACGAGAAGGCTTTTAGAAGAATGTACGAAAATCACGTGAACGATATCTATGTCTATTTGTACTGGCGTACCAACGACCAAGATATTGCCAATGATTTAACTAGTGAAGTATTCACCAAAGCTTGGCGAAACTGGCCTAGCTTTGACGGTAAATATCCAAAAGCCTGGTTTTTCACTATTGCCAAAAACCAGCTGACAGATCATTGGCGTAAAAAACGAGATTTACCTATAAGTGATGAAGTTCGTGAAAATATTTTAGACGAATCGCTACCAACTTCCGATGTTATTGATACAGAAATTAACAAAAAAAAGCTCTACAAAGCTATAGGAACTTTGCCAGATAGCATGCAAAATGTGATTGAGCTAAAAGTGCTTAACTCGTTATCTGCTAAAGAAACTGGTGAAATCTTAGGTCTAAGCGAGCCAAATGTACGCATAATTCAGCACCGCGCTCTTAAGCGGTTGAAAGAATGGTATGAAAAGAATAGCTAGATACTTTAACAAAAATGGCTCTATAGATACAAAAACAAAGGAGCTAGCGTTATTTACCAGGCAAATTAAGGCAGAATATCAATCTATTAAAGCTATTAGTAATAGCCAAAAAAACCAACTTTATAGACAAATCACTGGCCATGCATCACACTCTTGGATACTCGGATTTAAATATGCCATGGTCTCGGCCATAGCATTAGTCGTATTTATGTCATCTGTAGTAGCTTTTGCACAACACAGCCAGCCGGGTGGGCATCTATATGGCGTAAAAAAAGCAAGTCAAAACATCAGAGTTTGGGTGCAACCTAGTTATATCAAACAAATTGTAGAGGATCGCAAATCGGAAACAGATAAATTGATTAAAGATAATGCAAAGCCTAGCGAAATCGACCAAGCCAAACACGATTATCAAAACAGTGTGAATAAAGCTATGGATTCGGGATACGAAGCACAGGTAGAGTCAGAGATTAAAGATTACTCTACATCACAAGATAATAACAACAGTACCAAGGGGACTGAAGAAGCTGATAGACTAGAAAGGACTAATACAGAAACGGTCGAAACACACGCATCACCCGCTCCAACCAAATACAACCAAGAACGTCAGTAGATAAAAGCTAAAAAATTTAATTACCAGCCCTAATATATTTATAGTGGTTATGTTATGATACCAAGGTAAAATAAAGCAAAAGAGACTACTAAATTAAGTATTATGAATAAAGTTGCGCAGTACCTTCAGGATCATCTAGTTGGAGAGGTGATGACCTCTACCGACGCTCGGGAATATTTTTCTACAGACGGCAGTATTTTTAAATTGGCACCCCAAATAATTGTTTACCCTAGGGCTGAAAACGATATTCGTAAAACTGCTCGCTTTGCATGGCAATTAGCCGAACGAGGCAGGAGTATGCCTATTACTGCTCGTGGCTCTGGCACAGACCAAGGCGGTGCAGCTATTGGCAGTGGTATCATGATTGTCTTCCCAGCCCATATGAACAAAATTTTATCGTTAGATTCTAACAAAGGCTTTATGGTTGTCCAGCCTGGCATCAACTATGGTAAATTGCAGCAAACATTGCATACTCATGGAGTCTTTTTGCCACCATATCCGGCATCATTAGAATACACGACTATTGGCGGTGCGTTAGCAAATAATGCTGCTGGTGAAAAATCAGTTAAATACGGAGTTACAAAAGATTACGTAAGCCAACTTAGGGTTGTTCTATCTAATGGTGAGGTTATTAATACTGGGCGTTTAAATAAGCGTGAGGTAAGCCGTAAAATGGGTCTTGCTACATTCGAAGGCGAAATCTATCGTACAATTGATGCCATATTAACAGAAAATAAGGTGTTACTACAGCAGAATAAATTGCTGACTAGCAAAAATGCCGCTGGCTATGATCTATGGGGCATAGGTGCAAAAGACGGATCGATGGACTTGACACCATTATTTATTGGATCGCAGGGTACGCTAGGTATTATCACAGAAGCTAGGCTAGAGAGTGAAGTCTACAATCCCAAAACAACATTGTTAGTTGCTTTGTTCGATAGTATCGAAAACGCGACCCAGGCAGTTTTAAAATTAAGGCCACTTGAACCCAGTGCAATAGAACTAGTAGACGACCATCTGTTAAATTTTATAGACACACACAACCCCAATCAGCTAAAAAATATCGTACCGAAACCTTTCCCCAAAATTATATTACTAGTGGAGTTTGATGACACCTTAAGGCGAGTACAAAAAAGGCGATCTAAAAAAGCTAAAAAAATACTTGAGGCAAATGCACGTGAAGTTCGTATAGCCCAAGACGAGCATCTGCAAGAGGATTTTTGGAAGATACGCCATAGTGCAGCTGCAATATTGTGGCAAAATGTAGGCACTAAAAAGGCCCTGCCTATAGTAGAGGACGGCATTGTGCCACCAGAAAGATTGGCTGAATTTTTACATAAATCTTATGATTTGTTTAAGCAGTTTAATCTAGATATTGCGGTTTGGGGCCATGCTGGTAATGCGAACCTGCACATGCAACCATTTTTAGATCTTAATCAGTTGGGTGACCGCCAAACAGTATTTAAATTAATGGATGCATATTACAAAATGGTTGTTGAAATGGGTGGCTCAACCAGTGCCGAACATAACGATGGGCGATTACGCGGCCCATACCTAAAATCGCTTTATGGCAACGAAGTTTATGAACTATTTAGAAAAGTTAAGCAATTGTTTGACCCTTACAATACATTGAATCCTGGGGTCAAAATAGATGTCACCATTCAAGACTTACAACCATTAATACGCCATGAATATTCTATATCTCATTTGTACGATCATATGCCACGAACGTAAATTATGAGGGGTGGTGTGGGTGGATTTCAAATTAATTGATTTAATAGGTTTAGCAGGTGGTCTACTCTTATTGTTTGGTTTTTGGGCTTAAAGCCCGTTTCGGGTTGTTGCTAAAGCTTTAAAACGGACAGTTCGCAGTTAGTAATTAGTTATCCTAGTTATTGCAACATAACTAAGGAGAAACTAACTATGGCACATAAGAACTGCCC
>CAZIHK010000041.1:0-3971 GCA_964539035.1 uncultured Candidatus Saccharibacteria bacterium
GATCGGCAGCTTGTTTATAATTTGTATCTGCGACACAGGTAGCCTGAGCTCTAACTACCGCGACTTGGTAGTCCGATTTTAATGTTTTTACAGCCAAGTCAATTGCCAACCGTCTTGTTTGAATTGCAATATCTACCCCAGCCCTAAATGTTGCTCGATTAGTGTCATGAGCTGTTCTGCGCACTACTAAAGCACTATTAACTGTATCCTCAAAAGTTTTTACGGCCTGCTTTTGTTCGTCTGTAATTGCTAAGGCTTCTAATTTAGCAAAATGTTCTAACTTTCGCGCGTCAGCTTCTTTGCGAGTTTGTACTAATTTAGTATCTGCTTCTTGGCGCTGCCCAGTTAGCTTTGTGTCTGAATCTATTCTTTCTCGATTAATCTTTTCTAGTCTTTTATTAACGTCTGAGTTTAAATTGCCAGTTATCAAACCCAATTTAGAACATGCCTGCACGTTCAAGACGCTAGGTTTTGGCTTTTCGGTAGTAGATATTGCGCTAGCCGTAGCAAAAGGCACCAAAACTATTGAGCTAAAAATCGCTATGCTTAATAATCTATAGATTCGCTGCATTTATACTCTCCCCCATTTGTACGACAGATTCACTATCACTTGCTGCTTGTGTAGCCTCATTACTAGCTGCTAATTCATCAATTTTAGCCTCGTTTGCAACTTCGCTTTGTATGCTATTTAATACATTTTGGCTTGGTTTATTTGATGCCGTGTTCGTGACAGACTGCGAGGATTGACTATTATCAACTACTGTTTTACCACGTTGCATATACACCCAAGTACCAACAGCGGCAACTGCCAATACCGCTACAATAATTAGCGTTATTTCGATAACCGCAAAACCACTTTGTCCTAAGGAAATATTATGTTTCATGCTTAATAATCTCCTTATATCATAATTCTAGTGCTTATAGTTTATAACATTAATACTTATAATATTTACTAATTTTAATAAGGTGGTGTTATTTGTACCGTCTTAGCTTTATAATTGCAGATATATAATGACTAGAGAAGTTATAAATAATATGAATCATAAACAAAGACGTGCTTTAACAATCGCTGTGATTATTGCAATCATTTTTGGTGCGTATTTTTTGCGGGGATACGTCACCGTTATTGCGCTAGCGGCAATTTTTGCTTACTTGTTTAACCCGATATATAAATGGTTATTAATTAAATCCAAACACCGCAAAGGTCTATCAGTCGGCATAACATTATTTATTGCTTTTATTACCATACTAATACCGGTAGTAGTGGTAATGGCCATTACCGTTGAGCAAGCATTACAAATTGCAGACGTCATAAAAAAATCTTTAGCAAACGGCAATTCGGTTGGTGATATTATCCAGAGCACAATTGATTATGCTAACCGTACAATAGACAAAATACCTGGCACCCCGATCAACCATATTAGCAGCGGGCAGGCGTTTGATTGGATAAAAAATAATTCTAGTGCAATCATAAAATCCTCTGTAAATATAGTAAAAAATCTTGCTGGTGGCCTACCCGCATTATTTACTAAAGTGATAATATTTATCTACATTTTCATGTCCGTTTTAAAAAATCAAGACAGTATTATTAGAACAATCAAAAAGCTAAATCCACTTAACGACAAAACTGCAGACTTATATTTAGCTCGCATGGGTGCAATGACAACCGCTATGGTTAAGGGTCAATTTGTAATAGCAATACTATGCGGTCTTGTCGATGCTGGGTTGCTTTATGCGGTTGGAGTCCCATACTTCATATTTTGGTTTGTACTAATTACATTTTTATCTATTATTCCACTTGGTGGAGGCATAATAGTTATCCCTATAGGCATAATTATGATATTAACAGGTAATATCTGGCAAGGTATTGTTCTAATTGCTGGTCACATATTGATAGTCACAAATATTGATAACGTCTTAAGACCCAGATTTGTACCAGATAAAGCCAGGTTAGATTCAGCCTTGACGATACTTTCGGTTTTTGCAGGCATTGCCATGTTTGGTTTTTTGGGAATTATTATTGGCCCTGTGCTTATGATAGTCATTACTACGACTATCCAGGTATACGTATCTGTGGCAAACCATAACGAAGATGCTGAGCCAACAAATAAAATTTAGCGCTCTTTCAAGTATTAGGCGTAATTTTTTGTCTTACAATTCGTGCAATCACCGTATATTACTAAGTTTGAAGGTAAAATGCTAAGACCCGTTTGTGTCTGCAATGAACGACGCAAACCAGCAGTTAATATTACATCTTTTAAGCCTTCACAATTATTACAAATAAAATGATCATGCGACTTTAGATTGCTATCTACGGTCATCGAACCTTCAATTTCTGGACCTTTTGCTAACATCCCGCAGCTAACCATTCTTAAAGTTATCCTATGGACTGTAGTGGCAGATAAATTTGGGAATACTTTATTTAGCTCGTATAAAATCTGGCGATTAGTTGCGTGACCACTTTTATGAACGTATTCAAGTACTGCTTTTGTCTGTGGAGTTATTCTAATCTTTTCTTTCATGCTTGAATTGTATATTAGTTGTGTGTAATATACTATTGTATATTATTTACATTAAGGATTTCATTATGCCAAACAAGAGCAAAATAACAGTTTACTCCACGGCTACATGCGGATATTGCAATATGCTACATAAGTGGTTAAAAGAAAATAAAATAGAATTCCAAGAAAAACGTGTAGATAAAGATTACGAATCTGCTCGCGAAATGATGCTTAAGAGCGGCCAAATGGGAGTACCCTTCACTGTTATAATCGACAAAGACGGTAAAGAGCACAAAGTGCTAGGTTTTGACACGGCAAAAATAAGTGCAGCACTAAACTAAGCTATTTGAGTGACTGATACTGCTGGCATTCTTGATTAGGGTTTGATTGCAGTTTTTTAGTTATATCACTGTAATCATACTCATAACGATCACCCCTATTAAATCCAAAGTTGCAATTGGGTAAATATTCAAGCTTGTAACCTAAATAATTATTTAAAATAATTCTGAACATATTCACACTAGATAGATTTTGTACATCTTGCTGACTAGCTTTGGGTATATACGTAGCCTGCAATATACCAAACTTCATTTTTAGCCACTTTTCACTCCACGTATTCATGTCTGTTTTGCTCATATAATCCAGTGGAGCAGCCAAATCAAAAGCATCAGAGTTCATTTCTTGAGGGTATGTGCCTTCATCAGCGTTCAGTATAATTACGGCTTGGCCATCACTAGTTTCCATAATATTTTTTATAGTCTTACTTATTTCAGTATTTATGTATTGCAGTTGATTTAAATATTTTGTTTTTATGGTGGTGCCATAATTGTCTGATGTCTGGAACTGCGATATTGAACCATCACTATTAAATACATAAGGGTGATGAGGTACTAAAATGTGGGCAAATACAAACTTACCTCTACTTTTTTGGCTTGCTAGTGAATTTAATGCACTTAGTTGCTCGCCAACCATCTTAACCTTGTCCTTTTCTATGCTTTTAAATGGCCACCAGTTAAAAGTAACCTTAAATAGCTGGCGATATATGCTTTTGTTAAACTCCATATATTCGAACGGGGTAAGCTTTCTGGTGGGGCTATTAAACACCGATAAACTGTTTGACGATGTTAAATCAACATCAGCCATTGGCGCCTTGCTTGATGCACTATAATCGGCACCGATTTGATAAAACTTATAGCCATTGTCTTTTAGTGCTTTTGCTACCGATGATTGACGAATCAAATTATGGTAAAGTGTCCTAGACTGAATCTGGTCGTTTTTATATTTACTTACAATATTGTTTGTGTAATTTGCATTTAGTGTCGATGAAATAGACATAGAAGTCACGGGATAATTTGAATAGGCGTATTCGTTCACGTTAAAATTCATTTGTCTTAAATTATTTATAAAGTTGCTATTGTCGTATGCAAACTGGTCTTTTAGAACTGTTTCGTTAGTATACCTATCTAACAC
>CAZIHK010000042.1:0-6913 GCA_964539035.1 uncultured Candidatus Saccharibacteria bacterium
TCTCTTGGCACCTTCCCGTATCATGCGGGAGGATGTGCTACGCGGGAGGAGGTCGCATCCCTCGTGGGATCGACCACCACTCAGCGGGACATCCGCCGCATGGTTGCGGCGAACGGTGTGCCCGGCTGGGTCGCCAATCAGGCGATCCAGCAGTTGCTAGATCCCGCACAGATCCAGTTGGGAAGCATCCCGGCCGGCACTCGTGTCGGCAAAATTCTGGTCAAGTATGGCCAGATTGAGAACTGCAAAAAGTGGAGCGGACCGTCTCCACTTAGGGTCTTCTATGTCGTGGTCACCAAGACCACCACGAAGACCATCAGTGGAAAGAAATGGCAGTATACAACTCGGTACCGCGTCGCGGTACCAATTGTTTGCGCCAACATCTTCGAGTATGGCAAACGCGTTACGAGGAAGCCTGTACCGACTAAGCTATTCTCTGTTACTGTTGTGAAACGTGCGGAGAACTTCACCGGCCAATTGCTGGCCGGTTGGACAATCCGTTGTTTCGACGCAGCAGGTAAGGAGATTGCTAGTGTCGTGACGACTTCCGAAGGAGAGGTCTTGGTTGGCCGTTTCAAGGCCGGCACTAGGCTCACTCTTAAGGAAGACTTGCAGACGGGCTGGGAGCCTGTCGACCCTGTAAACGGCGAGGTTACATTTCTCGTTGCTCATGGCAAGCGGATGTACACGTTCGTGAACCGCAAGACAGTAGCTCCACCGACATACAATTTGTATGTCGAAAAGAGGCGAGATACTAGTAACGGGCCATTTGTGGCTGGTGTGCAGATCTACGGGTCTGCCGGCAACAGCAGTATCAACGTGTTGACGCTGGGTTCAGGTAGTTTGCTTATCGCTACGCTCCAATACGGTGAGGCCTACGACCTCACCGAAGTGATCCAAGCGGGCTGGGAAATCGTCTCGCCACAAGGCGGACGCTTTTCCGGTACCATGCCGAACGCGGACGTTACTTTGACGTTCGTCAACAGGCAGAAGCTCTACCGTCTTAGTATCGAGAAGCGTAAGGACACTGCTACCGGTCCGCTCCAAGCGGGTTGGACGGTGTCTGGCACTGTTGGTGGTCAGAGCATTAGTTTGCTCACTACTGCCAGCAGTTCTACTCTCGTCGGTTCTTACATGGCGGGGACAAGCTACGACCTCACCGAAGTGATCCAAGCGGGCTGGGAAATCGTCTCGCCACAAGGCGGACGCTTTTCCGGTACCATGCCGAACGCGGACGTTACTTTGACGTTCGTCAACCAGACAGTAGCTCCACCGACATACAATTTGTATGTCGAAAAGAGGCGAGATACTAGTAACGGGCCATTTGTGGCTGGGGTGCAGATCTATGGATCTGCCGGTAATAGCAGTGTCAATGTATTGACACTTGGTACGGGTCGACTTTTGGTCGCTGCGCTTCAGTACGGTGAGGCCTACGACCTTAGCGAAGTGCTGTGGCTCAATTGGTTTATCGTATGGCCTTCGGGTGGACGGTACGTGAGCACGATGCCGGCACACGATGTCACTTTGACATTCGTAAACTCGCCGGTGGTTACTCCGACCCCAACTCCGACCCCAAAGGAGACGGACTTCCCAACTCCGCCTCCGCCTCCGCCGCCAGATCCGACCCCCACTCCGACGTCGACGCCTCCAATACTGCCAACTCCGCCGGCACCACCACCGGCGGATCCGACTCCAACCCCGACGATCATCCCCTCGGACTGATTGTCGGGTAATAGGCAAAAGGGTGATACTTTAGCAGTATCAAAAGTATCACCCACGATGGTTGAGAGAGTAGTCAAGTTTTTTTGGGGAGAAGGGCCTTCGGGCCCTCTCCCCACTCTCACCAAATTTAGCGAACTATAATTATGCGACTTAATAAAAAAGATTTCTTTGTAAAGGGCCTTTTAGTGATAGATATTTCAAAAATATTAAAAGAACCCGCCCCCGATTAGCCTGGGGGCAGGCCCTTTCGGGAAGCGGGTTAAACGGATACTGGTTCTACTCTGGGTATGCGTTCGGGGCAAAAGCACTGGCACGTAGTTACGCGTGGATCGTTGATAAAGTCACCGTTAGAGTACACCAACAGCTGTCCACAGCGTACGCAATCTTGAGATTTTTCCATCTTAGCCAACGGCTCAAGGATTGGCTTTATAGTACGCCATCTTTTGCCTCTGAAGCGGATCTCGGTGTTACCACCATGAGGGCTTGTCTTGACTTCCAAATCGACATCTAAGTTTTTGTCTAGTTCGATGTCGATACTAAAACTGTAATCAATCGTTTGGAGCCAGCTTGGTATTTCACTGTACATCTTGTCTTTGATAATGTACAGAACCTTGTCTATAGACCTATAACCCGTGATTTTTGCCATATTGATAATGGCTAGGTTAAGGGCTTCGCTTTCGCTGTAGATACTTACGCCCCCAATCACGACCGGATCTGAACCTCCATACAGCTTTATGAGACTTACAAAGTGTTTATTGAGGAACTTTTCGGGCAAATCGGCGATGTTGAACGTTATTATAGCTTGGATCTCCATGCTTAAAAACCTCCTAAGTAGAAAAGTGCCAGCAGACAAAAAGCCTTCGTTTAAAGGCGGAGACTTTCGTCTATTCCAAGGGGTTATTATTGCATCTATTTGCCTTTTTAGCCACCCTTTAGACGTTGTTTTATAAACTTAGGCGAAGCCAGTAAAAGTAGGGTAAAATTTATATATACATTTAAGGGGGTAGATGATGGAAACACCGAAAAACATCTTAAGAGCTATTGCCGGTGAGAGCATGGCTCGCAACAAATACACATATTTTGCTTCTAAGGCTAAAAAAGACGGTTTTGAGCAAATTGCAGCAATTTTTACGGAGACAGCCGATAACGAAAAAGAACACGCCAAAAGGTTAATGAAGCTATTAAAAGGTGGTGAAAAGTCTACACTAGCCGATTATGACTTCCCAGTTGTGGCAGAGACGTCTGTAAACCTAGGCGTAGCTGCTGCTGGTGAGAATTTCGAACATACTACTATGTATCCTCAATTCGAGGCTATAGCTCACCAAGAAGGTTTTGAAGAGGCAGCTAAAGTATTCAAAGAGATAGGCGAAGTCGAGATCGAGCACGAGAAGCGTTATTTAAAATTGAAAGCTAATATCGAAAACGGTCAAGTCTTTAAAAATGGTGAACCAAAAATATGGATTTGTCGTAACTGTGGTTATCACTTTACTGGGTCAGACGCACCAGAAATATGTCCAGCATGCGACCATGCCCAGGCTTATTACGAACTTTGGGTCGAAAACTACTAAGCTAAATATAAGTTAGTAATAGCTTGATATTAAAACACCTGTTTTAGATGAGAGTTTTTGAAAGCCGAAAAACTACAAATTAGTATTTACGCCAAAGTTACTTTCGTTATTAAAGTAATCAATCAACCAGACATCACCAACTTTTATAGTGGCGAAAGTTATCATAGTTACACTTTTAGAGTTAGTCTCTGAGTTAGGCGCGTCCAAGGTTTTGGTAATTGTATAAATTCTTTGTTTACCCTTGGTGCCGTTTTTAGCTATATAGTCTAGTGTTTTTACTTCACCGGAGCCTAAGTAGTCTTTGCTAAATAATTGGTCGCAAAAGTAACCACTTTTTTGGCAATAATCATAAAAACTAGTTGTATCACTGTTTTCTTTTACAGTCTGTTGCATGGCTACTGTTTGCATT
This sequence comes from uncultured Candidatus Saccharibacteria bacterium, assembly GCA_964539035.1. Taxonomy (GTDB): domain Bacteria; phylum Patescibacteriota; class Saccharimonadia; order Saccharimonadales; family CAIOMD01; genus CAZIHK01. The sequence goes on from CAZIHK010000042.1 coordinate 3,700, forward strand.
GAATCGGCATTTATTTTATTTTTATTTAATATTGCAGCAATAAAGTTGTCTATTGCTTCATCGGACAGGCTGATTGTTGGGGTGGGGGTTATGATGGTTTTAACTTGAGGCTGTTTAGAGTCTTTTTTATTGTTAATTACTAAAAAAGCGATTCCTCCGCCAGCAACAAGCACAAAAACAAATACAATTAGAGCAATTTTTTTAAGTTTAGATGCTGGATTTTTAAGATATTGCTGGGGAATTTGGCCACCCAGGCCGTTGTAGCCGGAAATTTGTTGCGGAGTTGGTGATATAGGTGCCAGAATAGGTTGCGGTGCTGAATCTGCATCCGGATAAACGTCTTCGCTATTTAGGCTATCAATTGGTTGCTCATCTGTTTGTTGGCTATCATCTTGTCCTGAATCATCATCTTGCGATGTATCGGATTGGTCAGATAACTCTTGATAGTTGGTATCGACTTGCTCGCCAGATTGATTTTGTGCTGACTCTTCAGATTCTTCTTCCCATTCGCGGTTGTAGATTTCTGTCACACCCGAAGTTACAACGTCTTCGCTATTGCCGTTTTCTTCGTTTTTGATGGTTTTATTAGATTTGCTCATGGTCAACTATTGATCTCTTACCTTAAGCATATTATTTAGCATCAATAAATAAAAGTTTATTTAATCTGAATAAAATATAGATAGACAAATCACCCCTGTTATGCTACAATTCGATGGACTTTTTAAGGTCCCATCTTCTAATGGTTAGGAAATCGGGTTTTCATCCCGGAAATAGGGGTTCGATTCCCCTTGGGATCACCATTTCACTCACACTTCTTAGTGAAACTTAAGTATTGATGAATAATATCGGTTGTTTACTACAACTTAAATTCCATGTGCTGTTAAAAAGCTAATTGATTAAGCAGTCTTGGAGTAGATTCTCCAGCGTGGCTTTGAATTCGGGCAATAAGCTGAAATGGTAGTCGTACTTAGTAGTCTTGTTTGTTCCGCTGGAACTAATGGCAAAGCGTAGTCATAAGTAAATATGTAAGTATCATATTGTTTTTTTAGATAATGGAATATTTGTTTTTTTAACATCTACATACTTCACAGCTGAACCACTGTAGGATCGTAGTACTTCGGCGGTTCCTGATTTAATTTTGAAAGCTGTACTTGGAATGCAATTTGCATAATTGTAAGTGTCGCCAACAGAAGAGTTAGATTTTGATATTATATAGCTACCAACTAAGCCTACCTCAACAATCATTGCGGCAACAGCAATGATTAGTTGCAAATGCAAAAAACCGCTTTGTTTATTGTATTTTAAAAAAAATATTGATTTATCGTTTATGATTATGATTTCTAGACTAATTATAAGATAAAGAACCTTATGGTCGATTAAATAATTATTAACTCCAAATTACATAAGATTAATGTCGCCAGGAATACCGCCCAACAGGTTACAATATATTACAATCACACACCTTTAACTAATTTAATATAAGGTTGCTTTCCAATTTGTTTTATTATTATTGTTGCTAAAATTACCTCTTGTAATTAACAAAAATAGCTCCATACTAAAATAAAACACGCTTAGATTTGTTTTAAGTGAATAAGATATATATTTAAAAAATTGAGGGGACGAAGTGGCAACTAAATATATTTTTGTTACTGGTGGTGTGCTTAGTGGTTTGGGCAAGGGTATCACTGCCGCTAGTATCGGGGCAATATTAAAAGCTAGAGGTTTACAGGTAAACATCCAAAAATGCGACCCGTATTTTAATGTAGATGCTGGTACATTAAACCCAGCAGAACATGGTGAAGTTTTTGTAACCAAAGATGGTGCCGAAACTGATTTAGATTTAGGCCATTATGAAAGATTCTTAGATATAGAACTGACAAATAAAAGTTCAACTATGAGTGGGCGTATATTCAAACAAGTAATTGAAAATGAACGTGCTGGCGAGTATCTTGGTAAAACTGTGCAAATTATTCCTCATATCACCGATGCTATGCAAAAAGAAATGATTAACGCTGGTAAGGGTTTCGATATTCATTTTGTAGAAGTAGGTGGAACAGTGGGCGATTACGAAAGTACAGCTTTTATTGAGGCAGTGAGACAAATGAAATCCACAGTAGGTGTCGAAAACGTGCTCTATGTTCATGTTGTCTATTTACCATTTCTTGAATCTAGCAAAGAGTTGAAGTCAAAACCAGCTCAAAACGCGGTGAGGGAACTACGTGAAGCTGGTATACAGCCAGATATATTAATAGCACGTTCTGATCACGATGTTCCTGTTAACGTCATAAAAAAATTAAGCTTATTTACGGATGTACCAGAGGCTGCCATTGTACCTATGAGAACTGCTAAAACTGTTTATCAGGTACCAAGATATATTGAAGATTATGGCCTTGGCAAGGTGATTTTAGACAGACTTGGGCTTAAAGGCAATAAACCAGATCTTAAAGATTGGGATAAGCTAGTGGAATCAATTTTAGACAAAAAGGCAAAAACAGTAAAAATTGGCCTAGTGGCAAAATATTTAGACCATTTAGATACTTATGCGAGTATCGTCGAGGCCTTAAAGGCAGCCTGCTGGTCTGTTGGCAGGCAGCTAGAGCTTGTTAGGATAAACGCTGAAAAATTAGATGATAAAAATGTCGCAGATAGTCTTAGCGACTTAGATGGTATCTTGGTGCCTGGTGGATTTGGTAGTCGGGGAATAGAAGGCAAAATCGCCTCTGCCAAATATGCAATTTTAAATGATTTACCATATTTGGGCATATGTTTGGGGCTGCAAGTTGCTGTAATTGCAGCGGTGCGCATGAATGGTAAATCAAAAGCTAACTCAACGGAGTTTGATCCTGAAACACCTGACCCCGTTATAGATTTAATGGAATCGCAAAAAGCTTTGGTGGCACTAGGTGGCACAATGCGCCTAGGCAATTATGAATGCAAGCTAGCCAAAAGCAGTATTACCAGCAAATTATATGGTAAAACTGACATATTAGAGCGCCACCGCCACCGTTACGAGTTTAATTCGGCCTATGTTGACGATTTGTGCAAACAAGGTATAGAAATAGTTGGCAAAAACCCTCAAACTGGTCTTGCTGAGGTGATAGAATCCAAAAAACTTAGGTTTTTTATTTCCACCCAGTATCACCCAGAATTTAATAGTCGCCCGCTAAAACCACATCCGCTTTTTGTTGGCTTTATTAAAGCGACGCTATAGATT
>CAZIHK010000043.1:0-3425 GCA_964539035.1 uncultured Candidatus Saccharibacteria bacterium
TATGAAGACGGCGGATTATAGTGGAACTGACAATAATATTCCTCATAATGACAGGTTGAAAATTTGTTTTTCAAAAAATATGGTAATTTTAAGTGGGAAGGTAACACAGATAGATGACTTGGCTAATAGCTATATACTCAACTTAGTAATTTTTGATCCAATGGGGGAAGGTAGAGTTTATGAAAATAAAGTAATTGTTAAATATGATGGTAGCATACAGGAAGTTTCTATGAATAAACTTATTAGTTCTTGCGATGAAGGACAAATGGTATTTTAAATAACAAGGAATACTTTTTATTAGCGTTGAAATAAAAGATGTCAGGTAGTAGAATAATTTAAAAACAGGGTTCTAACCTCGTTTATTACGCTGCACCATAAGCATTATGACCTCTGTAAACAGAGATTATTTTCAAAGCCTTATAGAAACAAAATAAGCATATTTACTTTTATTTGCACCCTTGTCTAGGTACATATTATCATCAGTATCTTTTTGTGATTTGTTCCAGCTAAGTATGCTATTGATATTATCTGACTGATGCTTCTTATGCATACATCGTATGCATACATACTATTGACAAATAGTATAACTTTAGTTATACTATTTGTATGAAAACGGCAATATCTATTCCTGATAAAGTATTTGAATCAGCTGAAAAATTAGCTAATAGGTTGGGTAAATCTAGAAGTCAGCTATATACGCAAGCAGTTAGCTCATATGTATTGAAACACAGGGGTGATAAGCTAACTGATAAACTAAATAAAGTTTATGGTTCAACAGATTCTGAACTAGATGTTAACTTATTAAATTTACAATCAATATCTATATTTAAGGATAAATGGTGAAGCGAGGTCAGATATGGTGGGCAGAGCTACCAGATCCAATTGCTTCTGAACCAGGATATAGAAGACCAGTAGTAATAGTACAATCGGATGAATTTAATAGAAGCCGAATCAATACTGTAATTGTGACTACTATTTCATCTAATCTTCGTCTTGCAGATGCACCAGGAAATATAAAGTTATCAAAAGGCAAGACTGGTTTAAATCGAGAATCCGTAGCTAATGTTTCTCAAGTTATTACAATTGATAAGCGGTTTCTTAGCGAAAAAGTTGGGCAACTCGATAATGTTACTTTGCAACAATTGGATGACGGTTTAGAACTTGTCTTAGGACTTTAGAATTTTGTTTCAACACTAAGTATCAACCCTTATTCTATAACCATCAGACTATCAAAAAAGTTCTGATAGACAACTCAACCCCTAGCCAAATCATGTGGAACATAACCATGTCTTAGATAGCCCAAACATGAGTGATAATACTTTTACTATATAAATCAGAGGGGTAACCCAAATTACAGCAATGCAAACAATATACTTCGGGGTTGTGTACCTTTATATAATACCTGCTTTTAACAGATGCAATTAAGCTGTATTGTAACTAACAAGCAAAGTTCTGACTTCTTATAGAACGTTGTACCAAAATGACTACAGGTACTACTTATGCATGTTTTAGGCATAGCTATAGTTTCATATCGTTAGCAAATACAAGCTAAGCTTTTGCATTCTTGTCTAGGTACATATTATCATCGGCTTGTTTCAGTGAACTATCCCAATCTAGTATGCTATGAGAAATTGCAAAACCGATGGATAACGAAAGGTGGTTAGCGGGTTCTTCTTGATTGTGTTTATCTATACTTGTCTTAACTCTTTCAATAGTTTGTTGTGCAGATGATTCATCTGTATTCGGTAGCAGAGCAACGAATTCATCGCCACCAGCTCGACAAACACAATCTTTTTGACGAAAGGCATCTCTCATTACCTTGCCAACCTTTTCTAGTAGTCTGTCACCAGCAGTATGCCCGTACTTATTATTAATATCTCTCAAATTATCAACATCAAAATAGTACATACTAACTGGGAATTGTCGGCTGTTTTTAATAATGTCTAGCTGTTCTTCCAGATGATTCCTACTGTAAAGGCCAGTGAGCTTATCATATAGGCTTAATTTCAACAGATCTTTTTCTTTATTATTGCGATCAATGAAGCGAGCCAGGCTTTTGCAGATATCAGATATCAATTCTCTTTCTTGATCTAAATACAATTTTTCATATGGATGCTCTTTATCATTTAAAAAAAATACTTCTATTTGGCCAACTGCTATTCCATCAACAATGATTTCTGATGACAGCTTCAAACACGTTTCTACAAAATTACTGGTTTGATACGACTCATCTTGAATTAGTATTCTTGCACAGACATTATCTGGTCGTGTCATACCATATGGAATATGAGAAACAATTCGATTAAGCTTTTCACATATATCAGTAGTACTATTTTCAATAATCTCCGAAATTGAGTATATACAACTTAATTCTTTAACTCTTTCTTTCAATGACAATTCGGATTGTTTGCGTTTTGTAATATCAATAAAACTGATGATTACTTCAGATACTTCGCCCTGATTGTCTAAAATGGGTACACCGTTTACACTAACCCATACAATGTCATTTGTGGCAGGGTGTACAATCCCATAATTGTGGTTTCTAATTGCTTCTTTATTGGCTAGTACTTGATTCACTGGATATTTCTCAGGTGCCAACGGAAAGTTGTCTTCGTCTACAAATCTCCAATTAGGGTCTATAGCCATCCTACCTAGTATTTGCTCTTCAGTTAACCCTAGTAATTCTGATGCTTTTGGATTAGTTGTAATAATTGAACCATCAAAAGAATGGACATTTATACCAGCTTCAAGGTTATCTAGTAAGTCGTGAAACCGGATTTCCCTAGTATGCAGTTCTTGCTCTAGCTGCTTGCGTTTGGTTATATTTATACTAGTACCCGACATTTTAGTAGCTTTGCCGTCACTGTCACGTTCAGTCACCATACCCTTATCCTCTACCCAAACCTCACTACCATCACGATGCTTTAACCTTAGTTCACATATATACCTATCTATTTTACCCTCAATACACTCTAGCAATAGTTTATGAGAAATTTTCAGATCTTCCTCATTAGCAAGTTTGTCCCAGGTAGTTTTATTTTGTGCTAAATCCTTTAAACTATATCCTACATTGGTTGCACATTGCTCATCAAAATTTTCAACATCTGTCTTTATGTTCCACTCCCAGGTACCAGCACCAGCAGCTTCCAGACAGTTTTTCAAAATATATACTTCTTTATAAATTTTACTTCGTTCATCGACTAGCTGAACTACCGCTTCTTCAAGTTCAGCTGTTGTTCTATCGGTGAATATATATTCGTCAAACGTAGTCTCTGCTATTAAGTGTTCTTTTGGCGGGTTGTTTGTTGCATCGCTAACGATTGATTGTAATGCTAATTCAGCAAGCTTTTCTATTGCATGATCTCTAGCCTTATTGTCAATATCAGGGCTCTTTATGAGCTCAACAATATCAAATATATCTTGAT
>CAZIHK010000044.1:0-12963 GCA_964539035.1 uncultured Candidatus Saccharibacteria bacterium
GTATTATCTCCAGCGGCGTAAGGAGAAGCACCGCCACCACCAGCGGCGTAAGGAGAAGCACCGCCACCACCAGCGGCGTAAGGAGAAGCAACGCCACCACCAGGGGCGTAAGGCGAAGCACCGCCACCAGGAGCACCAACACGTGCTTGAATATAAGCTCTAGCGTCTTTCTTCATGCTGCCGTAGTAGGGAGAGTCTCTTGTTTGTTTCAAAAGATCGGTACTAAGATGCTCTCTTCCAGAAACTCCTGGTTTGAAAAAACTATTATCCAATTTTGCTACATCTTCGGCACTGTAGTTAGCCAATGCAGATTTCAAAGCAGCTGGATCCATGGCCATGTCTGGTCTTTTAGTTGCAATTTCTTTACCAAAGTCCCCGCCGCCTTTCATTAACTTATCAAAAGCTTTTTGTCCAGCTGGAGAGTTTTTCCGTGCTTCGTCTAGCTCTTCTAGATTACCTTGTGCGAGCAATTGTCTTTGGGCTGCCGCTGCTATGCGGGGGTTAGTGTTTTTACTACCAGCTAGATCTTGATACTTCTTGACTCTATCGGCGTAGTCTAGATTTGATACTGATCTATTTAGCAAACTAGCATCTTCAGCCTTACGCTGTTCCTCGAGTTTACTTGCCCTTCCTGCTAGTGCGGCGCCGCTCGAATAGGTAGGTGCAACATTACCAGTTGCCAGTCTTACTGCAAAGTTGCTTTTTCTATGTCCAGTCATATATTTCGATTCAGCCCAAGCTGTACCTTTTTCTTTGGTGAGCTTTTGGGCTGGAGCTATCATTTTGCCGCCAATCTTACCCATTGCACCGCTAGCGCTAGCCATTAAGGTACCGCTCATGGAAAAAGTTTTGGGTATAAAAAAGAAAGGTGCAAAATAGGCAATTAAGATTACGAAAAACGTTATCATTGCGGCGCCGGTGCCATCACCAGTAACCGTATAGGCGTTACCGTCGGCTGCAATAGATGCGAAAATTGGCCCTATGGCTAACAAACCCATAATTAGCGGGAACATCAACAGCAATTTAGTTAAGTTAGAGTACCACATTTTAAAATACTTTTCGGTATTGGGTAGTATCCAGGCTACAATCGCCAGGGGGGCAATAACAATTAGGGCAAGTATTATTATCTTGCGCAAAATAAGTGAAACTATACCTACTATCAATGCTGCCGCCACACCCACGGCTATCGCTAAAATACCAAACAATCCGCCGGTAGTGGCAAAGACACCAACACCAACACCAAATAGCACAACCAAACCAGTGTTTGAGCCTGCGCCACTTATGTTTGCTCTCTGTAAAATAGCAGTTACATCGTTCATTTTGGCAGCACCACCAAACGGACCAAACATCAAAGCTTGTAAGCCCTCACCTAATATATTCACAAAATCAACAACAAAAAGCATAATAACCCAAGAAAGCTGGATTAATATTATTGCTATCACTAAGCGCGGTATCATTTTTTTAATGGTATAAGCGCTAACAAATTCCATACCAAGTATTTGCGATATAATTACAAACAATGCTATACCAATTAGAACTACTGTAGATATAAGCCGCATGGTCGACCATGCAACTTTGAGGCTGTTGCCACTGTTGAGTTTAGTTAAATCTATTTCTAACATGCCCTTTACGGCATCTTTTAGTTTTGTGATAATGTCATCCATTAGCATAATAAGTGGACATATTAACCAACCTAAACCACTTAAGCCACCGCATTTATCGACTTTTGTATCGTCACCACCACCACCATTTGAGCCTGGTGCCTCGGCCATAGTGGCGTTTGCAGCGATATCTTTGTCAAACGTGGCGCTATTGGCGATCTTAACAGCAAATGGTAGTCCGAAAGAAGCAGTTGCTGGTGGGCCTTTGCCGCCTCCAGATTTAAGTATGCCATTCTGGCATAAACTAGTACCAGGGTTTATTGAATTAACATATAGAATACCAGTACTCGGCGTAATACCATTAGTAAGTGTGCCGCTTAATACTATGAAAGTTGGACAATCACTGGTACCTGCGGTGTACACAACTTGATCTTTTTTTACATTATATTTTGAAATTGCTGTATAGAAGGCGTCGTCTTCTTGTGATACCAAGCCAAAGCTATATTCACTTATATCCAGATTATATCCACTGTCATAGACACAATTAGCTGGTTTCATCACCGCTGTACATGCGTCTTTTAATGCAGTGTAAAAATTATCTACAGGAACATCTTGTGGGTTAATGTTCATGGTATCGAAGTAAATAAAAGGGTCCGCAGATGATGCTGATAAGGCTGCAATAGCGATAGCAAAAGTTGTAGGCGATACTACACAATCATTATTTGTAGAGGATTTTACTATAGTATACACCGTGCCCGTGATGGCCTGGGATTGATTATTGGAGCCATCCAATACTATAAAATACTTGTAACCAGGTGCGCCTAAACTTTTAGCAGCATCGTCGTTTGTATCAAAAAGGTTGTGATACCCCCAATAAAATACAGACTGGTTTGGTGTGCAAACCCCATCCAAGGTTCCCCCAGTGCCACTGCTAGAGAAAGCCTTGATTTTTGCGTTTTGTAAGCCACCGTCATGATTGGTGAACGAGGTAGCGCCAACCTGAAATTGGTCACCTAGGCCGTTATTCACCCATATTCCACTATCGGAAGCTGTTATTGCACTGGCCTGAGGACTTAAATATGGCACGAAAGGTAACATCATCGATATTAGTAGAGATATTATGCCTATGCCCAAAAATAGTTTTGATCTAAAGCCTCTCACAAAACAACTCCAAACTCGAAAGTTATCTTTTTGCCCAAAAATAGAGCAAACACCTCAGACCCATAACTATTGTTATGATCTATCTGCGCTTGTTGGTTCTGGTCTAAAATCTTCATTTTTCGCACCTTATTCTTGTTTTACGCGAGGCTCTTACTTTGCCCATTTGGGGTAATAATATCACAAAACGCTTGTGCTAGCACGGATAAGCATTAACATATATATTGATACTTTTAGCAAAAACTGGCAATATAAAGAAAATGAAATTAAAAATTAAAAAATCCTTAATAATTCTTGCCACACTTTTTGTGCCATTAATGATATTGACTGGGCCGACTATGATCGTGCGAGCAGCAGCAACCGGAACTGGAAAAGTGGATTGCGTATGTGCCGACCCCAAAGCTTGCCTTGCCTGTGCCGGTGTTAGCCCAATAATGGAAAAACTGAAGTTTATTATTCGATTTTTGTCTGCTCTAGTTTGGATTGTTGCTGTAATCATGATCGTTGTCGGTGGTATCCAATACACGACATCAAATGGTAACCCTCAGGCAATCACTAATGCCAAAAAGAAGATATACGATGTACTTATCGGGGTGTTTGCCTATACTTTTTTATGGGCGTTTTTAGAATGGATAATACCAGGCGGAATTATATAAACATATTTATGAAAAAATTATTACTTTTGCCAATTTTTCTTTTACTATTTTTGGTTGCTTCTATAAATTTTGGTGCTCCGATTATGGTTCATGCTGCAAATGTAACGATTCCCTCCACCCACAATATGGCGGCAAAAGCGGGGGGTCTATTCCCCACCTGGTATAAATATTTGACAGTTGATTCTAGTAATGGTGAGATAACAATGGATAAAGATGATTTGCCAAAAAACCTTATTTTAATTGGCCTGGCTGTTATTGAGATGCTTTTGGTACTGGCTGGTATAATTGCTGTGATTATGGTAATGGTTGGTGGTTTTAAATATGTGACATCACAGGGTGAATCCGACAAAATTGCTGGTGCTAAAAATACTATAATTAACGCACTGGTTGGCGCGGTTATTGCAATAATTGCCTCACAAGTAGTGGTTTATATTGCTGGGATGTTTAGTGCTACTCCGGATGCTAAATATGGATTAATCCCTGTTGATGCAAATAGTAGCAACCTAAAAATAATACTTGACATATTCTTTGCTATTATTGGAGCGGTAAGCGTGTTTATGATTGTACTGGCAGGCTTTAATTTTATTGTTTCTGGCGGTAATGCCGAAAAAGTTGCCAAAGCCCGTCGTACCATTTATTACGCATTAATTGGTCTGGTGGTAGCCGTATTTGCCACTGTGATTGTAAGTTTTGTATTAAAAGGATCAACTAAATAGATATGATTAATAAAACGATCCTACTGGCCACTGTAATTGGGACGCTATTCACTGTTGGGTTATTCACACTCACTACAACAACTAGCCGAAAAGTATTTGCGTCCCCCGCCACAGAGGCATGTGCTAAGGCCCCAGATAATCCATATTGCAATGCACTAAAAAGTGGTCAGACTAAAAATCCAGTAACAAAAACCATAGGTAACGTCGTGCAATTATTTGCACTAATTGGTGGTGTAGTTGCTGTTATTTGGATTATATACGGCGGATTTAAGTTTGTATTGAGTGATGGTGATTCGGGCAGGATACAAGAAGCCCGCAAAACCATTATATACGGCGTAGTTGGCTTGGTGGTATTGCTTATGGCGCAAATTTTAGTAACTTTTATATTAAATGCTGTAACAAAATAAAGGGGTAGAAATGAAAAATAATTTAGCAAAACTTACAATGATGATCGCAGCGCTTGGCGGATTCTTGGCAATTGTATTTAGTGCAAGTGGGTTAATTATGGCTATACCAACACCAGTACCAACAACACCTCCGGCTGGTGTTGGTGGCTCCGCAAACCCAAATTATGATTCAGTCTGTAAGGGTATAGAAGCAACTGGTGGGGATTGCAATAGTGGTGAAGATGAAATAAATAAGCTTGTAGCCGCTATTATAAACGTATTTTCTTGGGTTGTTGGTGTGGTAGCGGTGCTAATGGTTATTTATGGTGGTTTTGAGTTTGTAACCTCTGGTGGGGATTCAGCAAAAAGCGCCAAGGGTCGCAACACAATTTTTTATGCCTTAATTGGGCTAGTAATAGTAGCCTTGGCACAAGTATTAGTTAAGTTTGTACTAAACAAAGCCACTGACAAATAGCCTTAATGCGATTAATGTTTGTACCATTGTCATTACTACCTGGCCAAGTTGTTGAATAGTTTAAATCGTGGTATAAAAAACCATAAGAATTAAAAGTAAGGACTTAAATGAAAAAAGTACTAAAATGTATTAGCCTTAGTTTATTAGTGGTATTTGGGGCCACTACCCTATTCTTGAGTACCGGGGGAATAGTTATGGCCGCTACCACTACGGGTAACGAAGTCTGCAATGGCATTATGGCTACCGGTACTGAAGATTGCGAAGATAACGGCGCAATTACAGCACTCGTAAAAACTATAATTAGTATCTTTTCTTGGATTGTAGGTGTCGTGTGTGTGATCATGGTTATTTATGGCGGCTTTAGGTACGTTACCTCTGGTGGTGATTCTAACAATATCGCTATGGCTAAAAATACTATACTTTACGCACTGATTGGGCTAGTCATAGTAGCCTTGGCTCAAGTGATTGTAAAGTTTGTGCTAAACAAAGCCACAAGTGCAGTGTCTTAGTATTCTATGTTGCATAGTTGGGGTAAAAAATGGTATAAAAAAACCATAAGAAAGTTAACAAAGGACTTATATAAATGAAAAATTTAAAATTACTAATCGCTTCGCTCTCTGTTATGGTGTTTGGTTTTATAGTGGTAAGCCTAGTGACAACAGCTACCACCAATGCTGAAGATGCAAATATACAGACTTCTCTGTGTAATGGGACTAACCTTGTGAATGGTAACGTTGAATGTAATACAATTACCGAGGGTGCCGGTAACAGTATCAATAGCATGGTCGCTACCATCATCAACATCTTTTCTTGGATTGTTGGTGTTATCTGCGTAATAATGATTATCTACGGTGGCTTTAGGTACGTTACTGCTGGTGGTGATAGTGCCAGAGTTGGAGATGCCAAAAACACCATTCTATACGCCATTGTTGGCTTAGTGATAGTGGCATTGGCTCAAGTAATTGTTAAGTTCGTACTATCAAAAGTTACGGCACCTGCTGCATAATAGCTATTGTTCATTAGATATTAAAAACACCCCTTAGTGGGGTGTTTTATGTTGATTAGTAATTTTAGTATGTCATTACTTGAAATGTACTCTAAGCATCGCGCCTGTAATTACCGTACAGCCTGCATTTAAACCCGAGTTGCTAATTAACACAAAACATTATATAATAAGCTGATTAGAGACTTAATAGAGATTTGTGTGAATGAAGGTCCTGAAATTATTTATAGCTGGTATTTTTATCGCTGTGATTAGTTTCATAGCTGTAGGTGTATTGACGGCAGTAGCAACTTACGCACAGGCAGATATACAAAATAATCTATGTATGGGTGCGAATTTATCAAGCGATGTAAGTACTTGCGCAGAGATTACCGAGGGTTCCGGTAACAGTATCAATAGCATGGTCGCTACCATCATCAACATCTTTTCTTGGATTGTTGGTGTTATCTGCGTAATAATGATTATCTACGGTGGCTTTAGGTACGTTACTGCTGGTGGTGATAGTGCCAGAGTTGGTGACGCTAAAAACACCATTCTATACGCCATTGTTGGCTTAGTGATAGTGGCATTGGCTCAAGTAATTGTTAAGTTCGTACTATCAAAAGTTACGGCACCTGCTGCATAATAGCTATTGTTCATTAGATATTAAAAACACCCCCTATAAGGGGTGTTTTTAATATAATACAATCCAAGTTTTGCTATAAGACTTGGATCTTCTTAACTGTGTCTTGCTTTACTTTAGTAAAGCTAACGGTTAGTACACCGTCTTTAAGTACGGCCTCTATCTCATCTTCTTTTACTGGTACTGGCAAAACCAGACTGCGCGAAAATTCGCCCCAGTAACATTCTTGCAAATGATAGTTTTCTACATCTTCTTCGTAACCTGCAGATAGCGTACCGCGGATTGACAAAGTGTTGTCAGAAATACTTACATCTAAATCATTCTTATTAACCCCTGCCGTGCGGGCTTTTACAAATAATTTATCTTTGGTCTCGTATACATCCACAGCCAATTGGCCAGGGACTGCCTCTTCTTCGTCCCACTCATCGTCACCTGTTGGTACTTGCGCCGGGTCAGAGGTTGCTAAATCCTCTTCGCCCAAAAACGCTGCCGTCAATTCGTCTTCCATTAACAGATCGTCGTCTGCCGTGCGTCTTGCCATTATTTGTTACCCTCCACGCTTAAAGCTTAAAATATTTGCGTTTTTGTCTTTTCCTGAGATTATAGCTGAGTATCAAGTCGGCTTCAATAACTAGAAGTATGATTTACAACATAATTTATACAACATGAACTCCACTAAAAATAAACTACAGGGGTCAAAACCGATTGTTTGGTTTAACCAAGGTAGACAGGAATTTACAGCGGGATGGACTCAATTGACAGACTACTCTCATTAATTGCTCCACATTATTGTATTAATTGCAGCCAAGAAGGTGCTGTACTTTGCCAAGAACGCGGTGAGCATATCGAAAGAATGTCAAGCATTTGCTTCGACTGTGACTAGGCAACTCGCAATTTTAGGCCTTGCGTTGATTGTATCGGTAAATATAAACCAGAAAACGTTTGGATTTATTGCCAATAAGTGTTGTCTCTGAAGATATTGTACAAAGCCTAAAGTTTGACCAAAAACGACAAGTAGCTAAAGAGTCCGCAAAATTAATGGATAGTTCACTTCCCTATTTTGCCGATGTACCAATCATCACATTTGTGCCGACAAGTCCAAACCGTACTCGCGAGTGTGGTTTGACCAAGCCGAGATGATTGCTAGAGAATTTGCAAAATTAAGGACTTGGCATTACCAAAGATTGTTAGTGAGACGAACTAAAACACATCAAAATGGGGTTACTCAAGAGCAAATATTAAAACAACTAAGGGGAATATTTAGACTTACCTAATATAGGCTTTGCAAAAGATAAACATATTTTAATTGTTGATGATGTTTGTAGCACCGACTCCACATTAGAGGCATACACAAAAGTGCTTATAAAAGCTGGTACTACCCAAGTTGATACTGTAGTTTTTGCTCGTGCTCCTAAAAAATAGAAGTTGGACGATAGACGATAGACGATGTTATAATTTACCGGTGTTATGGAGGAGTACCCAAGTGGTTGAAGGGGACGGTTTGCTAAATCGTTAGGGGGGAGAAATTTCCCGCGAGAGTTCGAATCTCTCCTCCTCCGCCAAAACCCCACTCTGTGGGGTTGTTTTATGAGGAGAGGTGACCGAGTGGTTGAAGGTAGTAGTCTTGAAAACTGCCGTACCGGCAACGGTACCGTGGGTTCGAATCCCACCCTCTCCGCCAAATATATTCTATACATAACCATAAGTGCTACAATTATATTTAATGGAAGAACAGCAAAATAACCAAGGCTATCAACGACCCAGCTCACAACCATCGGTTGGCGTACCGCCTACTCCAATTCAACCATCGAGCGAGCAGTCCCAGGCGCAGATACAATCGCGAGTATCTACAGCTCAAGTTTTACAACCAGAGATAGTTGTCCCGCAGCAGCCGTTACAGGTGGAACCATCACGAGACCAATCGCAACCCGTCATCATACCACCACCACAACCCTCTCAGCCCATGCCCCAGACTCAAGATGAATACAAATATCAATCTGGAGATTTACAAGCCGCAGAAGGTTATCAAGAGCAGGCCAACGAAATGAAAGAGCCAAAACCAATAGGTGATTCAGTCAGCTGGAGTGCCTCAGAGTTTGTGTTGCACGAAAAAACAAGTGGTTGGCATTTGCTGGTGGGTATTGGCTCGGTTGTGCTGGCAATAGCAGTCTACTTTTTGACAAAGAGTCTATTTGGCGCAGTCACGATCGTAATAGTTGGAGTTATGGTAAGCATATTTGGCAATCTAAAACCCAGAGTCCTAGATTATGTAGTTAGCCCAGAAGGTATAACAATTGGCGAAAAACACTATGAATATATACTTTTTAGAAGTTTTGCTGTTATCGATAGCCCTCACCCTAATCTGCAATTAATGCCTCAAAAACGTTTTGCCGTGCCAATAACAATGTATTTTACCCCAGATGATGAAGATCGTATTGTAGATGTTTTGGGGGAATATTTACCATTCGAGCACCAAGAGCGAGATTTTGTTGACAAATTAAGCGCTCGGTTGCGTTTTTAGACCTTGGTACATAAGTAATTATTAGCAAAATATTGGCACGATGATATTTATGAGCTTTGGTTATAAGAAGAAGCTCCTGCCCTAGCCGGTTGGTAGCTTATTTTGATACTCACAAAGGGCCCCAAATATGAGGCTCTTATTTATTCTCGTAAAAATGAGTTCACTTAGGGCAAAAGAGAAGCAAAAATTTAACCTACACGGAGAATAATATATGTGGGAACTACAAACGGAACTAACTTTATCCATGAGATTAGATCAACATACCACCTCGGACAAAGAGTCGAAGAAATTGACGGCCTAGAAGTCTTGCGAATGGAGTGAACTTTAACCGAAAAAGTTTAATGCATGATTGGTGGCATGGCTGCATTTTCTGGCACTAGCCTTATCGTAAAGAGAACTTTAAGAGAGATAGACCATAACCATAGGTACTAGAATGCTATCGCTAACGATGTGAGCATGACAGTTGGCTCTCGTTATGAACAAATATAAGACAAATATTTCTGCCCGAGAGGTATTGCTGTATGGCAGCCAGCACAAAACCAACGATAAGTTATCCTAGAAAATTGTATCTATATCTGTTATATTACAGAAGCTGAACTGCATTTAGATAATAGTTTCCTAAACCAAGGAGCTTTAGCGACTGTTTGGAAAACTAAAAGGAAGAGACTGTGAAAAGCGAAAGCGGTTTTGTTTGCGAAAGTTAGTAATCGATTCTGACACGCGCGCCCGTAGCTCAGCTGGATAGAGCGTCGGCTTGCGGAGCCGAAGGTCGTAGGTTCGAACCCTGTCGGGCGTACCAAATCGCTTATGCTTATTGTTTTGGCCAACCCTTTCGTTTATATTCATAATTAGTAATATATAAACTTAGAAAGTGATTAATGAAAAATAGTAATCAAAGTGGCTTTTCTCTAATTATAGTAGTACTAATTGTAGTTTTGTTTGGCATTATCGGCTTTACTGGCTGGTATATTTATAATTCAACCAAAAAAAATAATACTTTGGCGAAAACATCAAACTCACAAAATATTTCTCAGGATGCAAAAAATAACAATCACAGCTCATCCAAACAGAGAACTTTTGTGAACAGTTTTTTTAAATATTCGTTCGATGTACCATATGGATACACTGTTGCAGAAAGCGTATGGTGTGAAGGCCTGTGTGTAAGCAATTTAAGTGTCAATAACGTGACATCTGATATTAGTTCAAGAGACATCGGCGTTTCGATAGTTGCTGCTGATAGACAGCGACCTATTAGCCTACAAGAAGCTATTGATGACCAAAAACTTTATCCAGAAATGACCAAACAACTCGGTGAATTTAAGATAGATGGCAAAACTGGTACAAAATATTATTCTATGGGAATGGTTGGGTATGATACGTATCTGTTTGTTAATAACAACTATTACTATAAGATAACTGTTCCTGATTCTAGTGATGATAAAAGTCTAGATAATTTAGTTTCTAAAATAATCGAGACCTTCAAGTTTAACTAACGTGCAATAATCTTTCTAACTTTTGATATTTATTAAACTAAATGTAGTCTTGATCAAGGAAGAAAGTTCTAACCTCAGCAATCGTGCTGTACCAAAGAGATCCCCATTTATTTGGGGTTTTCTTTTTGAGATGTTTTAATAAGTTATTAATTTGTTAGATTATATCGGTGTCTGGTTGACTAACAATTGCAAAAAACATAACATCTAAGCATAAGCTTAAAAATTAAGGAATATATGAAAAAGGAACTTTATTTAGATGCATGCGTAGGTTTTTTTGTGGGCATGTTAGTGGGCATGTCAATAATAGTGTTTTCTAAAATCGGTTTTAGTTTGGCTACTGGCGGCTCTTACGATGAGCCTTTAGAATTAATACTTCAACAAACAATACCAATAAGCTTAAATTGGACTGAGATATTTAAGTTTATTGCAATATTTGGTGTGTTTTTTGCACTATTAAATCCGATGTACACTTACAGCAAAAAGGGTTTACGAAAACAATTGGCCATAAAAAGGCAATCTAAATCGAATAAACCTAAAAAGCTAAAAAAATAGCAGCTTTTATTGTTTGGGCAGTATTTCTATTACCGGATAGATGATTTCGTTCAGTATTCTACCTAGCAATTCTTCACCCTTGGGGGTTAGGCTGTAGTAAATGCGGGCAGGACCTTTTTCTTTCACCAGCTCCACTGGCTCTATCAATTCGCGGTCATGCTCCAGGTTGCTCATTAATCGATAATAAGAAGTGTACTGATACTCGACCTCTTTACCGGCGATCCTATTAATTTCTGACTTAATCTCTTGACTAGAAGCTTTTTTGTGGCTTTTTATAACATGCAATACTAGCAGAGGATAGATAAGTTTTTTCATATCCATCCCGTACCTGTTCACCAAATCGTCCATGGTTTGCTTTTTATCCATAATAATCTCCTTGCTGTATGTAGTAGTATCGGTTACTACACGGGTAGTATACAGCAAGTACACTACTAATGCAAATTTTGTTAGTAGATGTATTTTGCAGTAAGCAATATTACAACTAGCCAGCTCACAACACCTGCTGCTACTGAAATATAAATACTAAAACCTTTTTGGATTAATAAAAGTATCGACAGACTCGCTAGTGCAACAGCAGGTATACCAATCAAATAAGCTTTTGACGCTTGGGAAGTCGCCTTACTACCTCCATTCAGGTAAAGGACGATAAAACTAATAAACATAATTATCGGGAACAAGGTAATGTACCCAGCGATTTTATTACCAAATTTTTCTGCAATTAATGGCAAAGATGCAATAAATAGCCCGCCGATAATGAATCTAACAATAAACATTTATTGATATGTTAGCACCCATATTTAAATTGTTATAATTGCCCTAGCATATGACGCAAATACTAATAATTATTGGGTGCCAGTTACTATTTGTAACTAGCGATATTATCGGTCGCCACTACATGAAATCTGGCGGATTTGTGTGGCAGAATTTTATAACTTGGTGGTTTTTGGCATATCAGGCAATTAGGTTTATTGCTACTATTGGCCAGCTTTATATCTTATCGCAACTGGAGTTAGGTAAAACGATGACTATGTTTACCGCTCTAGGGCTAATTACGGTTAATTTGGCTGGGTATTTGTTTTTTGGTGAGGTATATTCGCTTGCTGTATATATAGGCATAATGTTTGCAATAACCGCGTTTATCATTATCGCCTTAGCTAGATAAAATTAATGTTATAATTACCCCTGTTGGAGAGGTCGCATAGCTGGTCTAGTGCGCTGCACTCGAAATGCAGTATAGGGGCAACTCTATCGAGAGTTCGAATCTCTCCCTCTCCGCCATTATTTGGGAGTATTATAGAATTATGGACAACAACATTACCGATAACACAATATGCTGCCCCAAATTTAAACCAAAAAACTGGGATCAAAAAGAATTTGAATGGCAAGATAAGAAATTTATCAAAGATAGTACAAAGACTTTTATGTATATGCCGCTTAACTTTGGCGCGTTAATGAAACGGCTGCAAACTAAGGTAGATAAGGCCGATGCATCTACGCCAGATTGGCTTTGTCTGTCAGACCATATCTCAAAATGGAAAATGGATGTTTATTTAGCAGTCGACAAAGAAATTGAGGATACCGATAATGTTGCAATATCGGGCATATTTATATGCAAAGTCTATGACGGTTCATATCAAGATACTAGTAAATGGCGTAAAGATTTAGCGGCGTATGCCAAAGGCAAAGACTATAAGCTAAAAAAGACCTATATGTGGTACACCACCTGCCCCAAATGCGCTAAAAAATATGGCCATAATTACACAGCGATAATTGGGCAAAT
>CAZIHK010000045.1:0-6137 GCA_964539035.1 uncultured Candidatus Saccharibacteria bacterium
ATGTGTATAAGAGACAGGTGCAGTAGATAAATATCAGATGGCTTATTTGGGACAGTAATAACTTCTGCAGTGCTGTAAGGTAAGTCCAATTTAAAGAATATTGTTGGATAAGGTGAATTTAGCACACAAGATTGGTTCGTATCATCAAAACCCCAACCCACAGATTTTGTGATCTCTCTTAACTTATGTTTTTTACCGAGCACAAACTTGTCATATAAGAGGCGACTTAAAATTACGATTAATATGCTTACTGCGAATAGCGTCCAATAATATATCGATAGCCGTACTCTATTGGCATTTATTGATTCGGTAATATATAAAATACACCCAGCTAAAAATGAAATCGATACAAGGATAGCAACACTAGCAATAACTATCCTATCTATTCGTTTATACTTTGAAACTATCGATTCATACTGACTAAATGACTCTTCCATAGCTTATTCATTACTATAACAAAATGTTCACAAAGGATATTTATTATATGCGTGTTCACAAAAGCAGCAATTTAGTATCTCTAAGCTTTAGATATCAAGAAATTGGCAAATTCATCAAAGCTTTTTTGGCATCTATCTTTAGTCTCTTCATTGGGCTTACCATATACAATATCTTCTTCTGGTGCTAGCCTAAAACTAGATAGATCATCAACATCCAAAATTGAATATTTAAAGTCCGGATTAACATCTTTGCGGAATTCTTCTGCTAGTTCTATAAGTCGTTTACGCTCTTTTTTGTTTACTTCTTTTAATTTGACATCGTCTAGATCTTGAGCAATAAACTGAATCCATGGGTATTGAAGCCCTCGGTCCATATGGCCTTCGCATGAAGATTCGGTAGGGAATCCTAACAATCTGAGAGCGGTTACAATTTTTTTGATACCTTGATCAATAGGATAGTTTAGTCCATCAGCCATATTATCGACTTCGTACGCAACTTCCTCGTAGGTTTTACTCATGTTTTTATAATACCAAAAAACAGAGGCAAATTACCTTTGCTTGTAGACGGTATAGGGGGTCATAATAAACACTATCGCAAATGAGTTTAGACCGAAGCTATTTATTGGCGTCTATTGTGTGAAGGCCGACATTAGAAGATTCTAGGATATGATAATCACTTGTTATAAGCACCTTATGCTTAGATATCGCTCGGGCAACAATTGTAGTATCAAAGGGTTCGGATTACGGTAATTTCTGCTAGCTAGTCCAAGACCTCAGGTTTAAATCCTAGGTTCTGCATATCTTCAAGTTCTCTATCTAAATTGCCTTTAACTCTGGCCAAATCATCAGACCAATCTAAGGCATTGATGCTAACTGCCATTTTAGCATTTGGTTTGTTGACCAATTCTTTTAGTTTTTCACCATAATCTCCTAGTCGATAAGAAGATAAATACAGTTTCATGATTTAATAATATAATTTTTTCAAATAACTTAAGAATATTAAATTTATGTTTCAGTTTCTACTTCATGAAAAGGTCTAGCAACGTTTACATAATATTCAGGGCCTAGCTTATCAACGACTTCTTGCGCTGTTATAACTGAACCCTCAGCCCAAATGTCTTCACTCGCTGGTTGCACGGGTGGGCCAGGGTGGACGGTCCATACCATCTCTTTGGTGCTGGGATCTGAGCCGTCAGGTGATTGCTTCTGATTGAGACCTATTATTACAAGGCCTAAGTTAGTTTCTGGGAATTCAGTACTTCGAAAAACAAGGCTACATGGTGTATTTGGTTTTGTTCGAATTACTTCTATAGGCGAATCAGGAAGAAGTTCTGAGGCATTAATTATTCCTAACTCTCCAGGTGTTTCGACTATAAGGTACCGGCAATGTGATAATAATGCAGTTTCTGGTACACCCATCGTAGCAAGCTTAGCTCTATCATCACCATTTAGATCACCACGCTGTTGTGCTGTAAGACTTAGTAGTTCTTCGAGATTTGATGCTTCTAAAAATCTCGAACCCACAGATTTTTCGCTTAATTTGAAGTGTTTTGCCTCGACAGCTTTATAGTATTCCGCAAATTCTGAAGGTAAATAAATGTGGATATCTTGTGGCTTAATCTGTTCTTCGTTGCTCATAATCCAATAATACCAAAAAACTAACATTTAGTTATACCCTGACAATTACCATGTGGTTATTTAGCAATTTATCTAGATAGAAAGCAAAAAAGTAATTAATTAAAGCACTTTGAGCTATAATTCAATCAAATGGGAGAGGTATAAGTGAGTAAAATCAAATTATTTTTTGGAATAGTCGTTTTAGTAATGGCAATTAGTATTGGTTGGGCAAAGATAGCCAGTGCTCAGGTGTTTCAGACCGGTGATAACATTAATATCAGTCAAAACCAAAAAATCGAGAACACTATTTTTACGGCGGGTAGAACTGTATATATCACTAGTGAGGTATATGGTGATATATATTGTGCCGGCCAAACTATTACAATTTCTGGTACGATCCACGGCGATGTTATATGTGCCGGCCAAACGGTAAATATATTAGGCAAAATTGAAGGAAATATTCGCCTGGCAGGTCAAAATATATCTTTAGAATCTACAGTTAACGGTAATGCCACTATAGCTGGCCAAACATTTAATATTGGTCCTTCCGGAATCATTAAAGGCGATCTATCAATGGGCTTGGCTGATGCTAATTTAAATGGATCTGTTGGAAGGGATATATTTTTTGGCGGTAAAAATTTAGTTATTGCAAGCAATGTCGGCCGCAATGTTAAAGCAACGGTAAATAATCTTACAATTGTCTCAACAGCTAAAATTAAAGGCAAAATCGATTATACAAGCAATAACCAAGCCACAGTTTCTAGTGGTGCTCAAATAAACGGTAAAATTGCTCAAACTATTCCGCCTCAATCAGCTACGCCAAAATGGTGGGTAGTGTTAAGCTTCAGTGTATTTTGGTTTATGTTATGTATTATTACCATGTTTATAACTGCCATGGTAATAATATTGCTATTTCCAAAGCCAGTCCATAATGTTAGCGCAAATGCCCTACCAAGGCCATGGAAGGCCATGCTGACTGGATTCTTAGCCAGTATATGTGTACCAATAGTTATGTTTATGTTGGCAATAACCATAATTGGGTTACCACTAGCCTTTATATTAGGACTGGTATGGTTGCTGATTATGATACTCAGCGGGCCTTTATTCGCATATTATATTGGCCACCTAGTACTAAAAGATTCAAACAAACCACTATTAATAATGTTAATCGGTTTGTTGATATTGTTGGTTCTATACTTTATTCCAATTATTGGTTGCATAATCATGCTTGTAGCATTTTGGATAGGCACTGGAATGATATTGCTTGAGCTTTACAAAAGAACCCCAAGGCCAATCTATAACTTTTCTAAAGACGAAGTAACTAATAAAGCCAAAAAACGGTAATATTCATTGTTTGAGATTACTTTTTTGGAGGGCCATCGTAGAGCTAATTGCAACTAAGTTTGCTGAAGCTCAAGCTGCTTTATGAGATTTTCTACATTTGGAAAAAGTTTTACTTTTTTGGCATCGTCGACACTAAAATATCGTAATTCTTGACATTCACCTGAAGGTACAAAGTTGAGATTTTCTAACTTAATCTCATAAATAATATTTGCCAAATAACCTTCTTGAAAAGTTTTTGGTGCTGTTACGAAATATTTTGGCACAGGGGAGACGTAAGTGATTTTAAGCCCAGTTTCTTCTAAAATCTCTCTTTTTAAACACTCGATGGGGTCTTCGTTGTGGTCTAACCCACCGCCTAATAATTCCCACATTCCATTATCTTCTTTAGATAATAAAACTCTTCTCGCATTATCAAACGCAATTCCTTTAACGCTGATTCTGTAATCACACTTATCCTGCATAAGCAGAGTATATCAAAAACAGAGACTTTCATCTCTGTTTATGGGCGTATTGGAGGTCATGGTAGAGCTAGTCGCAACTAAAATATAGCTTCAGTATCTGTAGAATTATATTAGCAAGCGATATCTGTATTGAAAATATTCGTTATATAATATGTTAAGCATAAGAAAATATAAAAAAGGATACACTGTGAGCGAAGAAGAAGTGCCAACCAATCAAGCCAATCCAAATTTAGCTGATAATGATGCTGAACAAGATGCAGACTTAATTGATTCTAACCTAAGCTCAGAGAGCGAGCGCACTCATGCTGAAGTTCAGACAGCAGTTAGCGCGTTCCAAAAACAATACGGAGAAATGCAAAGAGACATCAGTAAGACTTTAGGATCGGGATATGTACCAGGTGATGAATATGAAAATATTCAAGCCAAAAGAAAATTAGCCGATGATGAATATGAAGAACTTATGGAAAAATTTTCGGCAACTATGCGAAAGGAAGTCGAGCTTAAACGCTCTAGCTACGAAAATGATTTTTTAGCAACTTTATCTTTTGAACAAAGACAAGTCATAGAACGCCAAGTAGAAGAAATATACAGTGGAAATCCCTTATGGCATGGAACTGGAAGATTCAGATATGCTTCGATTGGGGATTCAAAATATGAAGGAATTAATGATGATACAGATGTCACGGAGGTACTTCTAAAAATATTACAAGAAGGCATAGTTCCGGCATATGATCCATATGCAGAGCAATCAGTTGGAACACAAAAAAGCATTTCACTAACAAAACAAAGAATGTTGGCGAGAGTGATTTCTGACACCAGATTAGCAGAAGGAGATGAATTAGAGTTTAGCTATGGGTCAACGCTTTACTGGCATTCACTATTTTTGCGACAGGAAAAATTGGAAGAATTTTTGCAGGGCAAACCTAGTAGAGTAAAACAAGTTCAAAGCTGGATAAGTGATATTAATAACGAAACTATTGTTGAAGATGATAGCGATGTTATTGCAGCTCTTAGCCAAACACATTCTACAATTAAAGGTAATTTCCCGGTAATTATTGGAATCGATCCCGGCAAGATTACAATCAAAGATATTGAAGCGATTGGCATTAGTACGGAATACGAGGTAAGGGCAACTGGATCTATTCAAGTAGATGCATTTACTCATATAGAAGTTCCTTGGCAGAATCTAGAAGAAACAAAAGCGTTACTCAAAGAATTAAGTATTGATCTACTGGTTATACCGATTGAAGAAGGAGAGCGCTGGATGAGCTATCATAGCGTTTGAATAGATAAAATATATCAATAAACAGAGGCGAATCATCTCTGTTTATAAGCATGCTCCGTGTCGCTTCGCTTTGAAGCACTAGTAAGCGGTACGGAGGCTGGCGCAACACTAGAAGCAAATAAATATAGTATCCAAATTAATATAACGAACGAGTAGATAAGCCAAACAGCCAAATTACACCACTAGTAGCTAGTGCTGTTAGGGCAATAATTGACCAAATGCTTAACTTCTTATTTTTATAAGATATAAAAGCAATCAATACTGTAGATAGTATAAAAGCATATGATGCTGGGGCATTTTTCATACCCAAATCTAGCATGCTACGAGCATTTTGAACAACCGAATATACAAACCATAGCGATAAAATAACAGTTCCGATATCCAGTAATTTATAAACATCTACTTGTTCTTTGTGTTTTTTCTTGTTTACCATATTGATTTTCCTATATTAATAAGTAGTATCAACCATATATTACCATAAAAAGCAAAAGCTGTATGGAGGGACTGAGGGCCATCGCAGATGCTATGTCAACTATTTTTTGCTATCACCAAGCTCTATGAATACCTTGTCTGCAAGCTTATTTATTATCGTTACACATAAAACAATAATTAAAATCCCAAAGAAACCGTAGATATTGATATAGTTACCAAAAATCACATCAATAACCCAAATAAAAACGAATTTAGAAAAAAATACAACAAGCCACACGCAAAAGAACATTAATATTATATAAATCATACCTTGACGATTTTTTAACCATTCCATGACTTTATCTTTGAGCAAAAACGTTAGGTATGTGAGTATTTCCAACACGACAGCAGTGTAGAAAATAAATGAAAAGCTTTTAGCGTAAACAATTGCGGTATAGTCGTTAAAAAATCCAAGAACGACGGCATAAATTAATGTTCCGACGAACATTTCTTTAAAAAGTAATTGCCTGGTATTAAAAACTTTTTTAGTAGATTTCATAATCTAAGAATAACAAAAACAGT
>CAZIHK010000046.1:0-7387 GCA_964539035.1 uncultured Candidatus Saccharibacteria bacterium
AGCGTCAGATGTGTATAAGAGACAGCTCTTGTATATAGCAGCTTGTTTTTGTTTTTTCCTCTTTATTTTTAAGGATTTGTAACTAGATAATTTAGGCTTTGGTATACCAGCAAAATAATTAGTTAACGAACCAGCAATCAAACCAACACCAAATCCACCAACTATGTCTAGCGGAGCATGCATGCCTAGAACTAACCTTGATAGTCCAACCAACACAACGACAGACCATGCCACCAACCTAAACCCGCTGCCTAGCCTAACAGAAATAACCACAGCAATAGCAGTTGCAGAAGCCATGTGTATAGAAGGAAACCCCATGTCTGAATATTTGATACCAGCAGTATGGACGTTGTTCAAAAGCTCATAAGGCCGTAAACGTATGCCAAAACCCTTAATAAAACCAGCTAATAAAAAAGCACCGATGGATGCAATACAAATTTCTGCGGCAAGGGCAAAACGCCGCCAACATAACATAAAAACAGCTAAAGCTATAGCAAACCAAATTGTACCCGCAAAAGTTATCACAAGAGCAAAATTAACAATATATATAGGCAAGTTGTTAAAAAACCAAAAGATATCTTGCTCAATGCGGCCAATTTGGCCATTTTTTACAAACAAATAACTAATAAATAGACAAAAAAGTCCAGTAAAAGCGTACAAAAGATAACGGTAATTACCACGATTAAAGCGTTTAAATTGGCTCAGAGTTTTATCCATATGTTTATATTTTGCTACTTTTACTTAAAAGCACAAGAGCTTTACCTGTAAAATACGGCTCTATAAAGGCTTGGCTTATCAGCCATTTTTTACACACAACGCTTTTTGGTAGGATATTCACATCATCATCGCCCTTTAAATATAAAAGTCCATTTGGCAAATCATTTATTGATTTGGCTGATAACTTATCTTTGACGATTGGCCATATCACTTCTGTTTTTGCAACTGCACGTGCAACAACGAAGTCGTATTTTGCATCTATTTGTTCTGCTCGCATATGGTAGCAATTGACATTTTTTAAAGACAGCTCTTTAACGACCGCATTAGTAACAATTAACTTTTTACCTACCGAATCAACTAAATTAAATTGGCAATTAGGGTACATAATTGCTAACGGTATACCAGGGAAACCGCCGCCTGTGCCGTAATCCATTATTCTTGTGCTGTCTTTAAAACTAACAAACTTTGCTATGGCCAAACTATGCAACACATGATGGTCGTATAAGTTATCAATATCTTTTCGCGATACAACATTTATTTGATTGTTCCAAAATTTGTAGATAGGCTCGAGCTGAGCTAACTGATTCTTTTGGGTGTCACTTAAAGCTTTAAAATATTCAAAAATTGTGTTTAGCATTAACATAAGTGTAGCGTTACAATATCTTTTAATGAAACCAAAAATCATTTTAATACTGGCTGGTTTAATAATTATTGCTGGCCTAGTTGCTTTTGGCTGGTATTTCATTCCAAAATTACATTTGCCAAAAACAATAATCAAAAGCGCTACCACAACCCCTGGTTATTATCAGATAAATTATGTCGTCGATGGCGATACTATAGCTGTTAATATGGACGGCAAAGAAGAAAAAGTGCGTTTAATTGGGCTAGACACACCCGAAACCAAAAAACCAAACAGCCCGGTAGAATGTTTTGGCAAAGCTGCAAGCGATTATGCGCATAAATTAATGGATAATCAATCTGTTAGGCTAGAGACCGACCCAATAAATACCAACCGCGATCGATATGACCGCTTACTTAGATACGTATATTTAAAAGATGGACGAATGATAAATAGAGAAATGATTACTCAGGGTTACGGTTTTGCTTATCTTAGCTTCCCATTCACAAAAAGCGACGAATTTAGGCAGTACCAGAAAGAAGCTAGCGAGGCAGAACGCGGTTTATGGGCAAGCGGGGTATGTGAAATACACGACGTAAACGGCCGAAATAAAACTAATACTCTTTAACAAGTACTTTTATATTATCTATTAATTTTCTTGTCATTTTGGCTTCGCTAAACAATTTGGCACGTTTTATGGACTCTTTAGAGTAGGCTTCTGCAATTTTATCATTAACAAGCATTTCGATAATTGCGCTAGCAAAAGATTCGGTGTTAGGTACTGTTAATAACCCGTTTACCCTATCTTTAACGACATCATTTACATCTCTATCACACCATACAATCGGCAAACCGGCATAGGCTGCTTCGTTTAAAACCAAGGCCTGCGTGTCTGTAATAGAAGGGAAGGCAAAAACATCTGCAATATCGTAAATATTACCCAATTCTTTGCGCGGCATCCGGCCTGTAAAGATAATTGAATCTCTATAATTACTTTGTGATGCTCTTTGTTCTAAATGTAGGCGATAGTTAAAATCACCTGTAAAAATTAGCTTTGCATTTTTAATTTTCTTAGCAACAATTTCGTAGGCGTTTATCAGCATATCTAGGTTTTTTTCTTCGCCCAATCGGCCAACATATAGCACAACTTTATCGCTAGGCCCAATCTTATATTTCTTTTTTAGAAGTTTTTGCTTTATTTTGTTTGGCAACAATTTGTCAACACCTGTAGGTATACATTGTAAATTTGCAACTACACCCTGTTTTTTTAATTGATTTACACTTTTTGGTGACACCCCTACTACTAAATCACAGCTATTATGCAAACCTGTAAGTACTGCACTAATGGTTTTTTGGCTCCATTTCAACTTTTTGGTGGGCGGTTTAATTAACTTTTTGGTGACACTGGCAACATCTTTGATATTCATTTTTAAAACAAACGGAGCACTAAAAGACAACGCCAAAACGCCAGGCAAGACAGAGGGATATAGTTTCACGTATTCCACCAAATCGGTACAATATTGCTCTATTAACGGGATGTTGCTGCGCTTAGCAATATAAGCAGCAATAAGCCCCACTTGGGCTGGGGTAAAAAACATTACCGCGTCAAAGCCATAGGCATTTAATTTTCTAACAGTATGAGTTGGAGAAAATACGCCAACTAGATAATCGTCAAAAAACAGACCCTCTATAGCCGGTATCCAAACAACGTCTTTTTTGGGTATTTTAATGTTATTTTTTACTCTCAAACCAGGCCGTGGTGCAACAATTGTCACTATATGGCCTTGTCTAGCTAAATTTTCGTAAATAATATCAATAACATAAACGATTCCGTTAATCGATGGGTGATATGTGTCCGTAAATAAACCTATTTTCATGATACTTTGTGTACCTATTTTAACAGCTCTTAGATTAGCCAATAATTTCTGATATAGTTAAGCATAAGTAAATTAGCTGATAAATGAGCACAAAGCCTAAGCAAAAGCCGACAAGTAAAAAGTTAGCCATAAAACCCGTTGGCAGGTGGCACAAGTTTTTGCATATCTTAAAAAGGGTGGTAACTAGCAAAGCATTTATAATTGTAGCTTCGTTGCTAGTAATATTTTTTTTGATTAATAGTTTCGCTTGGCAGCCTGTCAAAAACCCGCAATACGGGGTTAGTTTTAGTACTAAATATGCCAAAGAGCTTGGTAGCGATTGGAAGGCAAACTTTACGGCACTTTTGGATGACATGCATGTTAAAAGGTTTAGGCTTATGAGCTATTGGGATGATATCGAAAAATCACCGGGTCAATATGATTTTAGCGAGCTGGATTGGCAATTTAGCGAGGCAGCCAAAAGGGGTGCTAAAGTTTCTTTGGCAATTGGCCTAAGACAACCTCGATGGCCAGAATGCCACCGTCCAGATTGGGCTAAAAAATTAGCCAAACCAGAACAAAATAAAGAGCTAATAAAGTTTTTAGAGACAACAGTCAACCACTATAAAAATAATCCCAACCTGCTAAGTTATCAGCTCGAAAATGAGGCTTTAAATGGTTGGTTTGGTGAATGCAGAGCTGCGGATATAGAACGAGAAAGATTAGTACAAGAGTTTGATTTAGTCAAAAAACTCGACCAAAATCATCCAGTTTACATGTCATTAAGCGACCAGCATGGTTTACCGCTTAACAAACCTGTGCCCGATAAATATGGCTTTTCGGTTTACAGGGTAGTTTATAGCACCCAACTGCCAATACACTTTTATATAACCTACCCAACACCAACAACATATCACCGAATTAGAGCTTGGTTGATTAAAATCATACAGCACCGCGAAGTTTTTGTGCATGAGCTCCAGTTAGAACCATGGGGGCCCAAGGCTACAAAGGATTTAACAGTTACCGAACAAAACCGCTCGATGGATAACGAACAAATGAGGTTTAATTTAGACTTTGCTAGGCGCATAGGCAGCCCAGAAATTTTTGTATGGGGTAGCGAATGGTGGTATTGGCGAATGAATCATTATAAAGACCCAGCCCCCTGGGATACCTTTAAACAAGAGCTGCAACGATATCCTAACTAAAGTAAGTTACAATTATTACTATGAAACAAAAGCAGGCCGACAGCGGTTCGATACTTAACCGCCAAGCACGCCGTGATTACCAGATTAGTAAGACCTATCTAGCCGGGATAGTACTAAGTGGTGCCGAGGTAAAAAGCTTGCGCACAAATCATGGCCATTTACGAGGTGCTTTTGTAAATATTAAAGATGATGAGCTATGGCTTTTTAATGCAACCATTAATGCCACAAACTCTAACAAAAATGCATTAAGCGAAACAGAACAAACAAGGCCTCGCAAACTGCTTGTTAAATCCAAGGAACTCGGCGAGCTAGGATCTGCTAAAGATCAAGGCTTAACAATTATCCCCTTAAAAGTGTTCATTAAAACACGATATATTAAGATAGAAATCGCCACTGCCAAAGGTTTAAAAAAGTACGATAAACGCCAAAAGATTAAAAAACGCGACACTGAAAGAGATGTAAACAGGACTCTAAAAAGATAGGTTTGCAATAACTCTCACACAAACCATTGACTTTTTTTACTACTTATGATAATATAGCCTATTATTTGAGAGAAAGAGAAGGATAGTTGTGAGCGATTCTCATGCAGAAGAATTATCAAGAATGCGCCAATTTCATTCAGTATTAACCGAAAGGGTAACTGATTTAAGCGCACAATTAAGTGAAGCAAAAAATGATTGCACAGACCACGAAGCCGAAGCACGTGTGTATGTTGCAGAGCACTTAGGCAAAATTGTGCTTGAAGCCAGTGTTGAATATAGACAATCACAAGTTGACGGACTAAAAGATCAAGTAGCTGTGGCGTATCAAGAAGACCGCTGGCAAGATGTTGCAGATTTAAGCCAACAAATTGCACAATTACTATCACAAATTGAAAACCCAATCACAACCGAAATAAAACCAAAAGACGAAAAAGTGGTCAATGAGCTTGAAGTGAGCGAAGAAGAACCGATCAAAGATTCTACAACAATTATAGTAACTTCTTCTGTGCCACTTTTGGGCTCTAACGAATACCGAAAAAGTTGGGTTAAAGAGACTCCTAAGCCAGCAGATGTATTTACACAAATACCCGTTTCAGAAGATCCATCCGATATTTCGAGTTCACTCGAACTTGTTACTGGCTTAGGCAGTAGAGTTAAGGATATCCAAACAGCTGGGAGTATTTTAGCCGAAGGAAAAAATCAAGAACTATCACAAACTGTCTTAATAAGCATGCAAAAAATAGAAGCCGTAGTTGGCAAAAGCGCATATTTACTGGCAGAACTATCCGCAGAAGAGCTGCAGGGTCTAAGCACCTTCTTACAAGAAATGGAAAACCCTAGTAAAAGACGAGAACGCTTGATGGATATGGTCCAAGAAATCCGCAAAATATACGGTAGCAAAATGGACCCGACCGTTGATTATGTTGTTAAAAAATATTCTCGTCTCAGCGAAGAAGAGCTTGGCGAAGCAGGTATGAGACATGCCACAGAAGAAAAGCTGGCAAAAATCGTACGTGAGAAACTTGGCAAACGTCTTGAATATGGGACAGATATCTACGGAGGCCATGGTCACACTGTTAGTGCCCAAGAAAATCCAACTGTTTGTTTATTGGCAGATCTATACATTCGAGACAATGCCATCGAAAGACAATACGTAAGACCTGCAGAAGTTGCTAGCCTGATAAATATCGCACTTCAGACAATAAACGCAACATGCCGATCCCAGCGATCATCACTCAAAGATATTGTTGGCGAAGATATTGCCCGTGCAGTCAACTGGAGAAGAAACAAGCTTGGCGAATTAACTAAAGATTGGCACACAGCTAAAAGAGGTGGTATGACCTTCAGACAAGCCGAGTGGGCTCTACAGCTCATGATAGAGATTCAGAGTATGGCGCCATTTAGCATCTTTGGCAATCAAGAAAGCATCAAAGCATTAGAATCTTCATATAGTAGCAACTAAAAATGAACAAACTCCAAGCAGACATGCCAGAACAAGGTCCCTCCAAAGGACCAGCAGCCAACGAAAGGCTTAGCAGTGCCGAACTTGGAATAATTATAGCCAACCAGATAGAATACAAGCGCGGATTAGACCAAGTTGGGCCTATGCCAGAGCTGACTAAAGATTATATCAGTTTTACGAAAGGCTGTTATTTGTCTCTTGTTAGCGAATTACCTAAAGATGCAGACGCTGTTGATAGTCAGTTAAGTGTTACAAAAAGTGGTTTATTGTTCATGGAACAAAAATCTATTAAGATAGCAGCCTACAATCCAGAGATACAAAATTGGTTAATCGAAAAAGAAATTACTAGTTATCAGCCAGATGAGGCTCAACAATTGTCAAATTTAATTGTTGGTACAATGGGCTTTACTGAATCTGTCAAGAACAATGATGGTAGCGAAATGAGCTACGAGCAAAGAGCTTTAGCAGCCCTAAAATATGCTTCAGCCGATTTGGGCAATAAGGTAAGCGCTGAATCTAATATTTTGTTCTTAGAAACAGGCATAGTCGAGATTACTAAAGACGATGAGCTTATTGCCATTGGCTACGACAACAAAGCATTGGCAAAAATATTTAAAGACAAAAGGTCTTACAGTTTGCTGAAAGAAAAGATAAAAAATATGCAATCAAGAATGTCACAAGATAAACGAAGTAGAGCAGGCAGTTTTACTACCTCCTTAATAGATCAGGTTATTAATGATAATATTGAGCAGAAATTTGGTCTAGAATCAAAGGACAATCTAAGTGATACCGAGGCCCTAAGACAGCATATATATAACGATTACGGCATTTATGTAAGGTCAGAAGAAAGCCATAAAGAAAATACTTACGGTAAGATTGACCAGTTAGATATTGCCTTAATTGTTAATTTAATCCAAGCAAGCCAACCCTTACTTAACGGTATAAAAGAGATCGAAAAGAATGTTGCGTCTAGTGCATTTTCAGATACCGAAACAACCACTAAAACCATAAAGAGTATACTAATTGACGATAACATGGCATCATTT
>CAZIHK010000047.1:0-12290 GCA_964539035.1 uncultured Candidatus Saccharibacteria bacterium
CATTCACTACTTTGCAAGAGCAATCTGATGATAAATACTTTAAAACAGTTATTGCTAATATCACAAAAGATATCGAAGGCGGGGCATCAATTGGCGATGCATTCGCCAAATACCCAAATATTTTTTCTGAGATATACATAAACATGGTTAAGGCTGGCGAGGCTGGTGGTATTTTAGACGAAATATTAAAACGCCTGGCTACACAGGTAGAAAAAGAAGCCAGCATGCGCAAAAAGATTAAGGGCGCCATGATGTATCCAATGGTAGTAGGCAGTATTACAGTTGTTGCCTTCTTTGGGATAATGATTTTTATCATGCCTAGAATCGCCAAAATTATTACTGACTTAGGTGGCCCAGATGCAAAATTACCAATTTATTCTCAAATAATGTTGGATACTTCTGCTTTTGTACAAAAAAATGCAGTTGTTATGATTGTCGCCATAGTAATTGTTGTGTTTTTGGTATTAAGATATATTCGCTCGCCTAAGGGTAAGATTAAATACCACCTTTTGCTACTTAATACACCAATTGTTAAAGATATAATTACAAAAATTGCTATTGCTCGATTTGCTAGGACGTTCGCATCTTTGATGGGCGCCGGTGTTGGGGTTTTAGAATCTTTAGAAGTAACAGCCGGTGCAATTGGTAATAAAATTATCGAGGCCGAACTAAAAGTTGCCGCTAAAGAGGTAAAAAATGGCAAGCAACTTTCGGAGCCCTTAAGCCAAAGCAAATATTTCCCCCCTATCGTTAGCCAAATGCTAGCCATAGGTGAAGAAACTGGCCAAATTGACTCGATCTTGCTCAAAGTAGCCGACTTCTACGAAGAAGAGGTGGACACAGTTATAGATGGAATGACAGCTATAATTGAACCAGTAATAATAGTTGTTTTGGGTGTAGTTGTGGGCCTTATCGCTGCATCTGTTATGGGGCCGATTTCTTCGTTGAGTAAGAATATTGGCAACTAATCATTATAATAAATCCATTGACGTCTAACAGCTTATGCTTAATAATTGTTGTCATAGGTGCATAAACGCACACTATGGTTTATGCAGTCTACATTAAAATAACAACCTATTTATTTAGGGAGGGCAAACAAAATATGGTTAATAAACGACAATCGGGTTTCACCATCGTGGAACTACTAATCGTAATTGTTGTCATTGGTATTTTGGCAGCACTAGTTATCACTACCTTTAGTGGTATCCAGCAAAAAGGTCGTGACACCAAGAGGCAGACTGATATCAAGGCTTTGCATAGTCAATTAGAGGCATTCTTTGCCCAAAACGGTGGCGGTTACCCAGTAATGGCTGACGTAAATACTGCCAGCTGGCGCAACACTCAGCCAAATATGAAGGGTCTAGACGAGGCCGCTTTGTGTGACCCAAGCAATGCAACACAAACTAACTGCCAACTAGTTGCAACACCAGCAGCTCAATCATATGCATATCAGGTATGGGATGTTGATGGCACCACAGCTTGTACCTCTACCACAGGCCAAACTTGCCCCAAGTACACCCTAACGGCTACGCTTGAAGGTACGATCAATGGTTCTGGCACATACGTTAAGAAGAGCTTGAACTAAAAATAGTAGTTGAAAGCTTAAGCTTTTTGCTGTATAAACTAAGGTATTATCTAAAAGGATGGGCAAAATATGAAAGTTCAAAAGAGCAAACAATCGGGTTTCACTATCGTGGAACTATTAATCGTCATTGTTGTCATTGGTATCTTGGCAGCATTGGTTATCACTACCTTTAGTGGTATCCAGCAAAAAGGCCGTGATACTAAAAGGCAAACTGACGTCAAGGCATTACACAGCCAGCTAGAGGCATTCTTTGCCCAAAACGGCGGTGGTTACCCAGTAATGGTAGATGTCAATACAGCCAGCTGGCGCACGACCAATATGAAGGGGCTCGACGAGGCTGCTTTGTGTGATCCAAGTGCAGCAAGCCAAGCTAACTGTACTCTAGCGGGTACACCTGCTGCGAGAGTCTACGGCTACCAAGTATGGGCAGACGATGGCACCACAGCCTGTACCTCTACAACTGGTCAAACATGCCCCAAGTACACCTTAACGGCTACGCTTGAAGGTACGATCAATGGTTCTGGCACATACGTTAAGAAGAGCTTGAACTAAAAACGACTAATAAGCTTTTCAAACAAGCGGGTTAATAAACCCGCTTGTTTTTTATGTAAAGTTCATTCTAAAGTGTTTATGGTTTATAATTCGTAAGAAGCATTATGGTGGCAAAAAATAATCAAAACGGATATACACTAGTCGAGTTACTAATATCCATACTTGTACTAGGAATTATGGCAGTTGCTGTATTGAGCCTTTTGAGTGGTCTGGTGTTTAGCGCTACCTTTATAAAAAAACAGGCTGTAGCAATGACTCTTGCTACAAATCAAATTGAATATTTAAAATCTTTACCTTTTGATAATCTTGCAGTAGTTGGTGGAAGCATTTATGTGCCTTCACCCCTACCTGCAACATTTAATAAAACAATGAACGGCGTTTATTATCGAGTTGATACGAGCATTACTTACGTTGACGATGCATTTGACGGTTGTGGCTCATATCCAACTCAAACCCTTAAAGAAACTTATTGCCGCAACTATCCACCACCCACTGGTTCACCAGCAACTGACTTAAACCCTAAAGATTATAAAAATATTGAGGTGACAATTTTTGGCAAAAATGGAGCAAAACTGGCCCAGGTGAATACCAGCGTTTCGGCCCGTGTAGCTGAGACTTCAAGTACCACTGGAGCTCTTTTTGTTAAAGTCATAGATAATAACGGCAACCCAATTTCAGACGCCACTGTTCATGTAACTGACACAACCACATCACCGGCTGTAGATATGTCCGACTCTACGGACGTTAATGGCACGGCTATTTTTTACGATCTTAAGCCTGATTCAACAAACTACGACTATTTTATTACTGCAAGCATTTCTGGTTATACGACGCTCTCCACCATTCGACCTTCAGGGTCATTATTGCCAAACTTTCCTAATCAAAATATATTAACGCAATTATCTTCTTTTGTGACATTGACATTAAAACCCAAGGGTTCTGATAGCTTGGTCATTGAGACAACTGACACCAATGGGTCAGTACTAGCAGGCGCTAAAATATATATAAAAGGTGGATACAAAAAATATAGTAACGCTACAGACACTAGTTACTATTACGATAATTACACACCAACAGACATAAGACCAACTACAGATGCTGGCGGTATGGCCAGTTTAAGCGATTTAGACCCTGGCCCATACATTTTTTGTGGTGATAACGCTTATACTAACTGTAAAGTAGGCAACACGACTTATTACCTTACGGCCGCCGTACCATATGGTGGAGTTAATCCATTTAACCCTGTCAATGTACCTACTTATTTAGCTTCATCGCCGCCAGCAACAACCTTCCCCTACGGTGGTAAAAGTTATTTACAAAAAGTCAGGTTGATGCTGACTACAAATTCCAGCTTCCCAAGGGTAACAAATCTAGCGCCCTATGAGGCAGACCAATCATCTAGTAACATGAGTGCCTTTGCGTTCCAAATCAACGGTGCAAATTTACCCTGCAATAGTAATCCTGCAAGCTGTACGACAATTGTTAGGCTATTGCAAAATAGTTCAACATTTACAGCATCTTGTACTGGTACTTCTGCAGGTTTACAACTTAATTGTACCGTCAATATAAGTTCTTCCGTCATTGGCTTAACTAGGTTACAGATTGTGTCAGGTGGCAACACCTTAACTATGCCAGTCGGGCCACTTGGGGGTATAAATGTTACGCCTTAAAAAACAATCTGGATTTTCAATCATGGAACTACTGATTGTTATTATTGTAACCAGTATTGTGAGCACAGCGGCTTTTACTTTTTTTAACAATTCAATAAAACAATATTTTAATTTGCAACAAGATAGCATGCAGTTTGGTGATATGTCTATGCAATCACAAAGAGTATCTAACGTACTAAGAGGTTTAACTGATATAAACATAGCTAACTCAAACGACTTAACTATCTATGCTTATTTTTCGCCAAATGATACCTTTGTATCTCTCGTAAGATATTACAAGAACGCTTCCAATACTGCCCTTTTAGCTGATGTCACCCGCATGACCGCAGACCCACCAATCGGCACACCGATAACTTCTAGTTTAAAAACATACACGATTATAGAAAGTTTTTTTAATGTCAGTGGTCTTAATACTTTTGAATATCTTGATTCGGGGGGGAATAATCTTACAATGCCCATAAGTGATTTACATACGATTAAAGGTATAAAGGTTAACCTAGCCGTGCCATCAACTGGCCCTATTGCAAACAGCAAAACAGTTATAACTTCGCAAGTAAGTTTACGCAACAGAAAGACTAACTTATGATCTTATTTAAAGAAAATATAGATAATAAACAAGGTTTTATTTTACCTACACTAATAGCTTTTATGATCGCAATTAGTATCATCTCAGTTGCTGTAGTAGAAATGATGGACACTAATATAGGCATTGTTGGTAACGGTATAAAAAGCCAGCAAGCATTAAATATTGCCGAAGCCGGTATTAATTACTATTTATGGCATTTAAGCCACAACACAGGTGATTTTAAAGATGGCAAAACAACTCCAGCAACCGCTGATGCAACCTTAGGATGGGGACCATACACTCATACCTATATTGATGAGAATGCTATAAACGAAGGCACTTTTACTCTATGGATTAAACCACAAGGCAATGGCTCTACTGTTGTCAATATTAGATCAATTGGCAAAGTTACAGGATCTAAAGCCATCAGGACTATCGATGCAAAGATCGGGGCGCCTTCTTATGCTAGCTACGCTGTATCTTCTGATGCAGCTATATGGTTTGGTAGCACCGAGGCTGCAACTGGGCCAGTACATTCTAACTTGGGTATCCGCATGGACGGCGCTAATACTACCGACGTAACTAGCTCTAATACTACATATGTACCTCCATCAAGTTTGGGTGGTGACGGAAATAGTCATCCTGGTGTTTGGTGTAACACAAGCATAACAAGCCCAGTTAACTGTAATACCAGGTCAAAGATAGATTGGCGATACCCCGTACCGACAATAGATTTTACACAAATTACAGGTAGTCTGTGTAGTATGAAAAAAACTGCTTTCTTGTCCGATGCATCAACTAGCTCTTTAGCTGGCCTGGCAAATGCTTGCTCACAAACGCCTACTACCCGCACTAGCTCATATCTCCCCCAACGCAGTACCTCAGGCAGTTTTAGCTTGTCTAAAGGCTACTTAATAAACCTAAATACTAATGGTACTTATGATTTATCTTATGTAAATGGTGAAGTTGACACTTCAACACCTTACACCAGTGCTCTGACACTTCAATCAGTTGCCTCTGGAGTAAGCATGCCTAGCAGTGGTGTTATTTATGCCGAAGATAATGTATGGGTTAGGACTAATCCGACATTTCATGGACGAGTCACAATTGCTGCTGGGCGACTGGCTACTACTACAAATGCCAATATTGTTATTGCGGATGATCTAGTTTATAGCACCAAAACTGGGGCTGATGCCATAGGTTTGGTTGCCGAAGATTCTGTAATAATTGCACCCTACGCTCCACCATCAAGTGGCAGCTTCACTTTTGAAGTTGATGCAGCCGCTATCGCTCAAAATGGTACAGTGCTTTATCCTTCTGACTATAGAGTCGATTCTGATCGATGTAGCCGTGGTTGGGTAAGCTCTAATCAGCTATTTAACTTTTTTGGGGCAGTAGCAACTCGTCAACCATGGACCTGGACCTGGCTTAGGGGATCAAGCTCGTGCGGAGATGCAGCTTATAGCTCCACTGAAGGAAAATATATATCCGGTATACAGCATAATAATTCACAGTACGATTATAGTCTGCTCTATACTCCACCGCCTAGCTTTCCGATCACTAGCACTTATAATGTTTTATCTTGGAGAGAATTTTTGACCAAGCCATAAATTTGTTAAAAATTAGCTTTAAATGGTAGTTAGTAAAATGATTTTAAATCTAAAATATGGTAAAGTTAATCTGAAAACGCTTATACTTATAACTTCAGAAAATTAAACATGAATACAGGAATATTTTACAAAGACAAGCCACTTTTTGGGCTAGACGTCGGCTCTAGCAGTATTAAAGTAATGCAAATAGCCAAACAGGGTAAACACCAACATATTATTGGCTATGGTGTAGTCAACTACGAACAAAAAGCCGTAAAAGACGGGGTTATTGATAATCCAGTATTGCTCGCAAAAACCACCAAAGAACTATTCGAGAGAAACTTGATCGGCCAAATAAATACCCGGCGTGTAGCTTTAAGCATCCCCGTTGCACGCACTTATAATCGGGTTATGACTCTGCCTAAAATGAATAAAAAAGATCTCGATGAGGCAGTACTATTAGAAGCTGAGCAATACATACCTGTGCCGATTGATGAACTCTATGTAGATTACAACATTACCTCTGCTAACAAAGATGGGTTCGAACTTTTAGCTGTGGCTGGCCCAAAAAAAATAATTGATTCTTATGTGGCGTATATAGATTTACTAGGTTTGGAATCTTGTATATTAGAAACAACCATTAGCGCATCCAGCCGCTTGGTGGCTCATGCCGAGAGTAGCGACTTGCCCACTATATTAATCGATTTTGGTTCGTTGTCTGTCGATATAACTATCTACGATAAGCAGCTAATAGTGACAGGTACAGTTGCCGGCGGTGGTGATAATTTTACCGAGTTAATAAGTGAAAAATTAGGGGTTAGTAAACAAGTCGCACATACTATTAAAACTAAATATGGCTTAAGTGTAAGCAAAAAACAACACGATATCGAAGATGCATTAAAACCAATTCTGTCATCTTTAAGTAAAGAAATCAGAAAAATGCTCCGCTATTACAACGAAAGAACAGAGAGTAAAGACAAAATAGGCCAAATTATTACCATGGGTGGCGGTGCTAATATGCCTGGTCTTTCGGAGTACTTAACAAGTGATTTACGTATGCCATCAAGGATGTGTGACCCATGGATAAATCTAAGTTTTGGTAGATTGCAACCACCAAATGAGCTGGAAAAATCAATGTACATAACTGCCGCCGGTTTGGCATTAATTAACCCTCAGAGTATTTGGAAATGATTAACCTAATACCCGAAAACCTAAAAGAAGAAATCATTTATGGTCGCAGGAATCGATTGTTAGTCCGCTGGTTGCTAGCGGTCTCTCTAGTTATATTTACAGTGGTGGCAATGACAGTTTTTGGTCAATTTTATGTTAATCGTAATATAAAAAGCCTGCAATCAGTAGCTAAAGTTACCCAAGAACGAATTGCAAGCCAAAATTTATCGAGTATTCAAAAAGATGTACAAATTTTGTCAAATAATTTTACAACTGTAACACAGCTACTGGGCAGACAGTTAATGTTTTCAAAGTTATTCACAAAGATTGGCAGTATCATCCCAAGCGGTGCAATAATTAGTGGTATTACATTATCTACTACAAATTCTGCACTAGATTTAAATGTTATTTCTACAGACCGCGAAGCAGCGACTCAAGCTTTCGTAAATATTAGTGATCCAAAAAATGGTTTGTTTGAAAAAGCTGATCTTATTTCAGTGAATTGTACTACAAAAACTGCATCTACTACAGGTACAACCACAAGTAAATATCCATGTACAGCAATGATAAAAGTAGTCATTAAAAATGATTCGACTTTTTACTTCTTGAATTCAATAACCGGGGCTAAAAAATAATGACAGCCAAAAATACTTTCTATTTAATGTTGGGTATTTTAGCACTATTGGTTATCGGTTCGTTTGCCATGCTTTATTTTGGCAACAGCTATATGAAAAAAAGTGCTACAAACCTAATAAATACAAAGCTAGACAATGTGGCTTATGACGCCGAAGAACAAACTTATATTCAAGGTCGTAAAGATTTAGACAAATACAAAACACTTAACGAGACTATTTCCAAAATATTACCTAAAAGCAAAGACCAAGCCCAAGCTGTAAAGGAGTTATACAAAATTGGTGACGAAACAGGCATATTAATTGATCGTATACAGTTCCCTAGCTCAACTCTTGGCCAAAAGGCCGCTATAGTAGCCCCCACACCAACCACTGCTAATAGTAAAACTAGCGAGGCCATTGCCCCCGCAACACCTGTAGTATCATCTATCACACAAGCCAAAACAGTAGAGGGTATGCCTGGTGTCCTTGGCGTTGATATTCAAATTGGCCTACAACCAGCTTACGGCAAATCTATTACATACGATAATATGATTAAATTTTTACAAAAGATAGAAAATAATCGCCGTAGTATGCAAATTAAACAGATAAATGTTCATGCTGACACCCAAAATGGTGGCATTACATTTGACGTAATATTAACTATATTTATAAAACCATGAACATCGAAACAATCATTAGTAAGTTACAACCAGTAAAAATTTTTATTGTAAGATATGCTGTAATAATTTTCATAATTGCGACAGCAGGTATTTTTGGCTTTATGACACTTCAAATTTCGCGATATTCAAATGCAGAGCCAACGAGTGACCAGATTGAAGAAAAAAAGAACAGTCTTAAAAAAGTTAAATTAAATGATAAAGCAGTGGAAAAAATTCAAGAGCTAGAAGACAAAAATATAAATATTGAATCACTGTTCAATAATGGACGCGATAATCCGTTTGAGTAAATATTTATATAAACTTATTAACTATTGGTTAAACTCGCGGATTAGTATTAACTAATATCTAATTTTTCTTGTTTAGCGTCACTGGATTTATTCTTACCCAAATGCTTATAAGCTTTGGTGGTAACTTTTCGCCCACGTTGAGTACGCTCTAGCATACCAATCTGCATTAAATAGGGCTCATAAAAGTCCTCAATGGTAGAACGCTCGTCTGCAATAAGTGCTGCGAGCGTATCTACGCCAACCGGTCCGCCATTATAATATTCGATGATTGCGTTAAGTAGCATCCTATCGGATGAATCCAAGCCAAGATTATCGATTTCTAATAAATCTAAAGCTTTATGAGTTGTTGCTACGTCTATAATACCGTCGCCGTTTACGTCTGCATAATCACGTACTCTTTTTAGTAACCTATTTGCAATTCTTGGGGTTAGTCTAGCCCGATGTGAAATTATATCCGATGCTTCTGGTTTTATGGGTGCGTTTAGTATCTTTGCTGATCTATTAACTATTTCGGCTATTTGTTCTGGCGTATAAAAATCTAGGCGATGTACCATACCGAATCTATCCCTTAAAGGCGCAGCCAGTGCCCCTGTGCGTGTAGTAGCACCAATAATGGTAAAACTAGGCAAGTCCAGCCTTAGGCTACGAGAACTCGGACCCTTGCCCAGCATTATATCGAGCTTAAAATCTTCCATAGCGCTATAGAGTACCTCTTCTACAGTACGATTTAACCTATGTATCTCATCAATAAATAAAATATCGCCGTTTTGTAAATTTGTTAGCAAACTAGCTAAATCTCCGGGACGCTCAATTGCTGGCCCGCTAGTTATTCGTATCTGAGCGCCCATTTCATTGGCAATAACAGTTGCTAGAGTTGTTTTGCCCAAGCCGGGAGGACCAAATAAAAGTACATGATCTATAGGCTCACCTCGTTTTTTGGAAGCTTTAATTGATAGTTTTAAATTATTTTTTATTTTTTCTTGGCCAATAAAATTTTTAAAGTCTTTGGGCCTTAAAGTCACCTCAATTTGGTTGTCTTTATCATCATTTTGGGCTGTATCAACTAATCTCTCAATCATCTCTTTTTACCCCTTAACGCCAATCTAACACGCTCTTCTAAAGATAGCTTAACATCTATATCGCTTAAGGCTTGTGCTGCATCCTGTGCCGAATAACCTAACGCCACCAAAGCTTCTTGTGCCTCATCGAAACGATTTATTACCGGGTTTGATAAAAATGTTGTTGCATCTGCATTAGACCCTAAACCAACTTTATCTTTTAAGTCTACAATTACACGCTCAGCAACTTTTTTACCAACGCCATTTGAAGCCTGAAGATATTTTGTATTGCCTTCGGCAATTGCCTGCCTGACATCGTCTATTTGCCCGACACTCAATATTGCCAAAGCCATTTTTGGACCAACTCCATTGACGCTTATTAACTGCTCAAAAAGTTTTTTAGTATTCAAAGATTTGAAACCGAACAAATCATAAGATTGTTCACGGATATGTTCATAGATATACACTTTTACATCGCTACCAATCGTCATGTAAGCCCAATCTTCTTGAGGCATCAAAAGGCCATAGCCTACACCATTAACATCAATCACAATTAAGTCATCAAGTTGTTCCGAAACAGTGCCTTTAAGTGTGGTAATCATTACTTAGAGTATAACAGAGACGCTGTTGCGTGTGTCAGTGCAGCTGCTAGTGCATCGGCACAATCATCTGGTTTGGGTTGCTCTTTTAAGCCCAAAAACACTTTTACCATTTCTTGGATTTGAGACTTATCTGCCCTACCATAACCTGTTAGTGCCGATTTTATTTGCAAGGGAGTATATTCTACAATCTTTAAACCTGCTTGCTGGCCAGCTAGCATGATTACCCCTCTAGCATGGCTTACAGACATCGCAGTGGTTACGTTGCGTGCAAAATAAAGTTTTTCTACAACCATTACATCTGGTTTATTCATTTCGACAAGCTCAGTAATGCCATTAAATATAGTTTCTAATCTTATGCACAATTCTTGATGGGCTGGAGTCCTAATAACGCCAGCGTCTAATAATTTATGTTGTCGACCATCACTTTCAATAACTCCAAAACCAATAATTGCCGTCCCTGGGTCAACGCCTATAATCTTCATTGTTTATATTTCTAGTCCGTCGGCGATTTCGAAGTTTGTATGTGTAGCCACAACATCGTCTAATTCTTCTAGTACATCTAGTAAATTCATTATTTTCTTGACAGTGTCGGTATCGTTAATATCGATAGTGTTTTTAGGCACATATGTTAGTTCCGCCTCTAGAACAACTAAACCGCTTTGATTTATAGTATCTCGCACTTTTGCTAAATCTTTTAAAGCTGTGTACACAACTATTTCACCATCTTCTTCATAAGCGTCTTCTGCACCAGCAT
The DNA here is from genome assembly GCA_964539035.1 of uncultured Candidatus Saccharibacteria bacterium. Taxonomy (GTDB): domain Bacteria; phylum Patescibacteriota; class Saccharimonadia; order Saccharimonadales; family CAIOMD01; genus CAZIHK01. Next base: position 11,127 of record CAZIHK010000047.1, read on the forward strand.
CTAGAATTGCTAACATCGCATCATCACCGCTAGCTCTTACCCTTATCATGCCCTTGTGGTCAAATAAAAAAGCCACTGCGCCAGTTTCAGCAATGTTACCGCCTTTTTTGCTAAAAGCATGTTTCACTTCTGGGTAGGTACGATTTAAATTATCCGTCGCACATTCTACCAATACACCAATACCACCCGGCCCATAACCTTCATACATTATCTCATGCAAAACCGCTGCATTTTTATCGGCAACACGTTGTATAGCCCGCTCGATGTTCGATGTTGGCATATTAGCGACCTTGGCTTTTTCTATTGCCATTGCTAAATTGGTATTTAGTTTAGGGTCAGTACCCCCGCGAGCGGCAATTGCAATCTGGTTGCCAATACGTGTAAACACAGCTCCACGCTTTGCATCATTTAAACCTTTTTGTCGTTTAATTGTTGACCATTTAGAGTGTCCAGACATAGGATAATTATACCTCGCTTGCTTACTTTGACTTTATTGTAACAGATAAAGATAGTTGCATTGCCAAGTGGCACTAACACAACGATTATAATATTTGCGATTAACCCAACTAGTGAGATTCTGCCAAATATTTGCATTATATAAGGCAGGCTCATCAGTTGGACTGCAAAGCTTTCTATTACTATAGTTGCGAATAACGAGGCCTTTTTAGACCCAAAGAATAGCGGACTTAGCGATAAGGCTAATATTAACCAACTAGAGCATATGGGTTGGGTGAATTTGGATAAATAATAATCCACAAAATAAAAATACTTAAGCATTAATGATGTATGTCTTATTTTTGTGTTATTTAACTAGGAACAATACTTAAAAATAATAAATTACTTAATTTTCGCTAAGTTATTACTTTGAATTAAATTACAATAACTGAGTAAATTGGCAAATGGTCAGAAAATTCAGTTTTCAATATTTTACTTTCTATCAATCTAATATCCTTTGTGCCAAATATGTAATCAAGCCGCCATTTTAAATTATTTTCCTCGAAGCCGTTATATTTAAAAGGCTTAGTAGTCCAGGTTTTTTGCTTAAAATCTGGCCCAAGATTTTGATATTTAGCCATGAACTTTTTGATTATACAAGAATGAGGCGGAGCATTAAAGTCACCAGCTATAATAAATCTTTTGTGATATTTAGAAATATACTTTAAT
>CAZIHK010000048.1:0-3385 GCA_964539035.1 uncultured Candidatus Saccharibacteria bacterium
CCTCTCTATTCGTCGGCAGCGTCAGATGTGTATAAGAGACAGCTTGTAACTCATTATACAGTGAGCATAAGCGTTTTTGGTGCTATTTTGCAATTTGTTTTAGTCTAAAGTCAGTAGCAGTCTTTTTGCTATACTTAAATCAGTCTATAAATAAGTGATTAGGAGGGATAAAAAGCATGGCAGCAAAAAAGGAAGCCAAATCTGTAGCAAAGGTGGAACCAAGCGGCAAGGACCAGGCATTAAGCTTGGCGGTTGATCAAATTAAAAAGCAGTTTGGCCAGGGTGCCATAATGCAACTTGGAGCAGACCAGAGGATTGATATAGATACCTTTTCGTCTGGTAGCCTAAGCCTAGATATAGCCCTTGGCGGTGGTATTCCAAAAGGCAGGATTATAGAAATTTATGGCCCAGAGAGTAGTGGCAAGACCACTTTGGCGCTTCACTCTGTTGCAGAAGTTCAAAAGCAAGGTGGCACGGCCGCTTTTATTGATGCCGAAAATGCCCTAGATCCAATCTATGCCGAAAAAATCGGTGTTAACATAACTGACTTTTTGGTGTCTCAACCAGATAATGGCGAGCAAGCTTTAGAGATCGTCGAAACACTTGTACGTAGCAACGCTGTAGATTTAATCGTTGTAGACTCCGTGGCCGCCTTAGTGCCGCAAGCTGAAATAGAGGGTGACATGGGTGATGCCCATATGGGATTGCAAGCAAGATTGATGAGTCAAGCACTAAGAAAACTAACAGGCATAATAAACAAAAGCAAATGTACGGTTATCTTCATCAACCAGTTAAGGATGAAAATCGGTATTATGTTTGGCAACCCAGAAACCACTACTGGTGGCAATGCCTTAAAATTTTATGCCTCGGTTAGGATGGATATTCGTAGAATTAGCCAGATAAAAAACGGAGACCAAATAATTGGCAACAGAGCTAGAGTTAAAGTAGTCAAGAATAAAGTCGCCCCACCCTTTAGGGAAGCTGAATTTGACATAATGTATAACGTTGGCATAAGCCGTCCAGGCGATACGCTTGACTTGGCTGTTAAATACGAAATTGTCGCTAAATCCGGTGCCTGGTTTGAATATAAAGGTTCAAAAATTGGTCAAGGCCGAGAAGCTGCCAAGCAACATCTGATAGATGACCCCAAGGTGTTACAAGAAATTGAAAAAGCAGTGCGTGAGCATGCTTTTGCCAAATAAAAGATGACTGTAACCAACCATGCCATAACAGCCGCTAATATTAGCTTGGCTGTCCAAAAATGGTGGATTTTGCCAATAGCACTAGCTAGCCACTTTATTGTAGATTGTTTGCCTCATTACGGTGAAAAACCAGGTGGACGTGGTAAAAAATTCTTTACAGTACAAATGATTGACGCCTGCTTATTAGTAGCTATGTTTTTTTTAGCTTTGTCTAACCCAGATAATAATAATTTGATTATCTGGTTAGCAATGGTGCTCGCTATATTACCCGATGCAATTTGGGTCTATAGATTTGTCCATGAGCAGCATGGTGACATCAATAAACCAGTCAGTAGCTTTTCTAGGTTACACTCTAAATTCAACTGGCTAGAACATAGTTGGGGTTGGATAATTGAGATAGGTTGGTTCATAGTCATGTTCGCGATATTTATAAAATTATTACCGCTGTGAAAATTACTAAGATAAGCCAGCAAATAAAAAACGAAAACCGTGCCAATATTTATATAGATGGCAGATATTGTTTTTCATTAACTATCAGCCAATTGCTTGATTCTCGTATTAAGCTAAATAATGAAATTGACGAAGTACAGCTAACGGTTTTTAAAAAAATTTCTCAAGATGGCAAACTAAAAATACGCACTTTAGAGTGGTTAATGTTGCGCCCTAGGTCTCAAAAAGAACTGTACGACTATTTGTATCGCAAAAAACTTGATGCTGAAGACGTTGAACTATGGATAAAAGAGTTCAAAACAAAAGGTTACCAAAATGATGAATCATTTACTAGCTGGTGGATTGAGCAGAGACGTAATAAAAAGCGCAGCGCCAAGTTTATAAAAAGCGAGTTAAGAACCAAGGGTATTAAAAGCGAGATAATCGACAATGCTTTAGCTACATCCCTAATAGATGATAAATCCGCTCTAAATGAACTAATAGCTAAAAAAAGGCTATTGCCAAAATACCAAGATGATAAAAAGTTAATCGAATACTTGATGAGACAAGGCTATCATTATTCGTTAATTAAAGAGGTGCTGGCCGAATAATTAGCCGAAAATCTTGGTAGTACAGTTTTATCTGCTGAATTTACTTTTTCCTCTGGGCCACTAACGACTATATGCGAATCGGTTACTTCTAATACGCTAGTTCTATCAAAAACTAAGCGATTTTGATTGATACTTTGCCAAACCGGGGCTTGAACATATAGCTTTTGTATAAACAAACTATCTATATTTATTGCATATTCAGCTACTTTGCCAATCCGTTTTTTACCATTTAAGACTAACTTGTCTACTAATTTAAACTTAAGGTCCATCACTGGTTGCAATCTAACAAGATCCTCGGATTTACTCAGGTCGTTATGATCGTCAATAATTATGCCTTTAGCACTTAAATCCCTAATATGCATATCTAATAAAACTAATTGATCTTTACTGTGGGCTGAACGGCAATAGAAGCCGTCGATATGTAAATTGTGTGGATTGATAATTGGTTCCAGAACTGTACCAATCCGCCCTGAACTACGGATGCTTAACAGCGGCAAATTATTTAGCCTTGTAGAAAGATAAAGCATGGCTAACTTTAATTGTACTAAAAAATACTTGAGCTTAAACAATAAAAATGTAAAATAGATAAAAATTAAATAAAATAACAGACTAGGCATCCCTCTAGGCGATGCAAGCGATGAGTGGGTAGAGCTATATGAATCTAATAGCGACCCAGTTAATTTAAAAATTACACATTTTTTACTGGGCCAACTATAAAATATCATTACACTTACTTCATACGATACGATTATTGAACCAAATAGTTATACGAGCATTACATCTAGAGAAAGCAGTCTGTCGCTAGCCAATGGTGGCGGGGTAGCAAAAAGTATTGGGCATTCTGCCAAATATTTAGCCAAACAGCTTACCAGACTGCCGAAACGGACATATCTTGGGCAAAAGATACTAGTGGCAATTGGGCATGGATTACAACCACTACAAATAGTACAGCAAATATTATCAGCATTTTACCAGAACCAATAAATAAAGCTGCAACCAAGAATAACGGCTATCGAGACACTTGGTGCAACTGATACACCAGAATTGGTCAAAGTACCTGCAGATATACCATATTGGCTACTTGCTCCAATTGAGGTTTTAGCTGTACTCTATGCCTGTTATGGGTACCGATTTGAGATTAGC
>CAZIHK010000049.1:0-5962 GCA_964539035.1 uncultured Candidatus Saccharibacteria bacterium
CTAACTACCCACGAAATTTTGATTGAAATTTTACAAAATTTGCCTTATCGCAATCCGCTATCCGTACAAAATCAAGGTGAATTTGTATACCTTAAAAGTGTAAAATCACGCTTGCAAGAGCTTAAAAAAGCGGCTGTCACCCCCCAAGAGCTGCGTGAACTAGCAATGGACGGCATAAAATTCGTCGAATTTATCGAAAAACCACTAGTTGAATTATTTGATGTAGCTTCTTTTAGCAAAACCATTGACATAGCAAGGGCAGAGAAGCTTTTGAAAAAAGCCGTTAAGTACAAGCAGCCCCCACTTAAAATAATAGGTTTAAAACCGCTCGCCCTAGTGTTTGCTGACACATTTACCCTAGCACTGCAAAAATCACAAGAAATTAATAAAACAAAACCGATAAACGACTGGAAGAAGGATTGGTTTACTAAAAATGAAGATAAAAAACCCATTTGCAAACAACGCGAGATATTAGATAAGTTGCTCGCTCTCAGTGAAGTTTACGAATCTTACCAAAATGCCCTAGACAAGCGTAAACTATTCGATTTTGACGACATGATTGTACGCGTAGTACATGCCCTAGAAACCCGTGGTGATTTAAGCTACGAGTTGCAAGAGCAATACCAATACTTTTTAGTCGATGAGTTCCAAGATACTAATGCTGGGCAACTACGATTGTTGCATGCCTTGGCCAATCACCCAGTTAACGAAAACCGGCCAAATATACTTGTTGTAGGCGATGATGACCAAGCAGTTTATGCCTTTCAGGGTGCCGAACTTAGCAATATATTAGGTTTTAAAGATTCTTACACAGACGTAAAGTTAATTACACTTACTGATAATTATCGTAGTAGCAAGGAGCTTTTAGGCATATCAAGGGCAGTAATAACGCAAGGTATAGATAGGCTCGAAAATAGATTACCAGAACTAGATAAAACACTTATAGCCAAAACAGGCACAAAAACAGTTTTATTAGATCGCCAAATATTTAGTACCCAAGCCCATGAATACGAGTGGGTAGCTGACCAAATTAGCAGTTTGCTAGATGGTGGCCACAAAGCAAAAGAGATCGCCGTTATTTGCCGTGAACACAAATACCTAGAAAGCTTAATGCAACACTTGGGCAATAAAAACATCCCCGTAGCATACGAACGTCGCGAAAACGCTCTAAATAATCCGCAAATCAAAGAACTAATTACGCTAGCAAGGGTCGTAGAAGCTTTAGCCCGCGAGGATGAAGAAACCGCTAACGGTTTAATGCCTGAGCTTTTAAGCGCAAACTATTGGCAAATACCAGCAACCGAGATTTGGCAACTAAGCCTAAGCGCTCGCCATGCTTATAGCCAAAAACACCGCAAGGTTTACTGGTTGGAAATTATGTTTGACGGTAAGCATGGCGAAAAGCTAAAAACTATTGCGAAGTACTTGCTAGAGGTAACTAAACAAGCTCGTATCAAGCCTTTAGAACCAATAATCGATTTGCTTATTGGCAATACAAACGAGGCAACTGCCCAAGAGCCATACGAAGACCAAGAGCTACCTACTGATAAACCGATTGGTAAAACTACTAGCCCGTTTAAAGCTTATTATTTTAATGATAACCTTTTAAAACAAAAACCTCAAAGTTACATAACTCTGCTTAATAGCTTATCTGCTATCCGCAATCATTTGCGCCATTACCGTGCTGATACCAATTTGTATCTAAAAGATTTTATATATTTTGTAGATTTATGTATCGAAGCTAAAGTGAATATTAATGTAACAGGTCTGCATACCTCGGGCGATAATTCTGTTCAATTGATGAGTGCCCACGGCAGCAAGGGTTTAGAATTTAAAACCGTCTTTTTATTATCGGCAGTTAATAAAGTATGGGAATCAAAAGGGCGGGGCAGTTTGTTGCCCTTAGCTCCAAATATGCTATCAATTGCCCATACTAGTAATTTAGATGATAATTTACGGCTTTTTTATGTAGCTATGACGCGTGCAAAAAACCAGCTAATTATCAGCGGCTATTTGGCAGGTGACAATGGTAAAGAAGTTACTAGCTTTGGTGCGCTAGAAGATGTAAAAGCACAGGCATTTCTACCAACCCCAATTAGCATGGTAGAAATGCCAGATAGTTCAGAAAGCAAGCAAAAAAGGGCAGAAATGCAGTGGTTTGATAAGTATAACGAAATTTCTCATAAAACAATGGAAGAACTACTCGCCCCGCGCTTAGAAAATTATAAATTAAGCGTCACTCACCTTAACAACTTTTTAGATGTCACAAGTGGTGGACCACTTAACTTTTTACTTGGTAACTTATTGCAGTTCCCAAGCGCAATGAGTCCCAGTGCCGCCTTTGGTAGCGCCATGCACGAAACCATGCAATACATACACGAATCAATAGTCGCTAACAATAAACTGTCCAATATTGCCAGAATAGAGCAATACTTTGACGCAAGTTTGCGCTTAAAACGCATGAATGCTTTCGACGAAAATAAGTTCATAGACCGTGGCCATAACTCCCTAAAATTAATATTGAAAAATCGCTCGAGCTACATTAAATCAAATCAGCAACCAGAACAAAACTTTTATACCCAAGGCGTACAGCTAGGCGAAGCTAGATTAACAGGTAGAATTGATGTCTTAGAAGTAAATAAGCGAGTTGCCAGTGTCATAGATTATAAAACCGGTAAAACCCTAAAAAGCTGGTCACCAATAAATAAAAACGTATACGAAAAGATAAAAATGCATAAATATGCCCAGCAATTGCATTTTTATAAATTGTTAATAGAGGGATCAAGAACCTGGGGCGACCAAGGTGTAAAATTAGCAAGTGCCGAGTTGGTTTTTGTAGAACCAGATAAACATGACGAATTATTCACCCTAGAGCTATCACTTGATAACAAAGAAGAACTTGCAAGATTGTCTACACTCATAAAAGCCGTTTGGCTACGCATAATGAACTTAGATTTTATGGATGTAAGCGAATATTCCAAAGACGAAAAAGGCATAAAAGCCTTCGAAGATTATCTGATAGAAAACTGTAAATGATTATGTCTAGTGTAGATAATAAAATACTGCGGAGTATTACCTCCGCAGTATTTTGACTGCAAACTAAGTTTAATTAAAAACCGTTATTTCTTTGATTTCTTTTTTGCAGGTGCTTTTTTGACTGTAGCTGCAACTTGAACAGCTTTTGTTTTAAAAGCTGGCTCTAGTACAAACCAATACAAGTTCATACCAACAAGTGCACCAACCACTGGCCCTAGCAAGTAGTTCAAATCAAAACTACGTACGCCAAAGGCAACAGCTGGGTTTAAGATGCCATTAGATGCCAGACCGGCTACTATAAGGCCCAAAAAGAAAGCCGTACCAATTGAGGCAGCAGCTTGCCAACCTGTTAGTTTTTGCTTAATAACTGCAGCAAAACCGATAGTAAAGATTATCATACCAACTGCTTCAGCAATAGCAACTCGCCAATCCCACGGAGTGGTAGCATTCTTTAAAGCCTTTTGAGTAAAGTACTCATAAAGTTGCCAGGCACCTAATGCACCCAAAGCCTGTGCTACTAAATAAGCAACTGTTCGTATAAAGCTTATTTGCCTTAGGCTAAAGAACCCCAATGTTATTGCTGGGTTAAAGTGCCCACCAGAAATTTTTACTCCTACGCTGTAAAAAGTAGCGATAGTTACACCGGCTGCAATTGCTGTAAAGAATGGCAAGCCATATCGGCTAACGTTTAGTACAACCATGACAAGCACGAATGTACCAATAGCCTCAATAAGCAAAGCGGCAATATGTCGCTGTTTCATTTTTATAAATCCCTCCTTGTTAATACCTTATAACCATACGATAAGAGTAACTGGATAAAAAATCAAGTTATTTTAAAGATACTATATAAAAATACCCCTGTAAGCATTAGTGTTGTAGTATAGTAAAAAGTATGAATAACGTAAATCTATATACAACTGCAAGCTGTAGCTATTGCCATATGGCTAAAGAATATTTGGACGATAAAGGTATTAAATATAAAGAAATAGATATTTCTAACAGTCTAGAAGCTACCAACTGGGTCATAAATCACACCGGCCAAGCAGGGGTACCTGTCACAGATTTTGATGGCAATATTGTTGTCGGTTTCGACCGCCAAAAAATTGATGATGCCCTAAAGCAATAGATATTAGCTAGACTAGCTTGGGTTTTTTACCTAAACTAGTACAAAAGTCATGTTTGAAGATTTTAGGACAAAAGATAGTGTAGTTTTAGTTTACACCGGCGAAGGCAAAGGTAAAACAACTGCCTCGTTGGGCCTAATGGCTAGAGCGTTAGGTGCTGGCTGGCATGTAGCTTATTTGCAGTTTATTAAGCACTGGCAGGTCAATGAAGATCGTTTTATAAAGCAAATTGCACCCATATATGGTAATCATTTATTTTTTTACAAAGGCGGTAATGGCTTCTATAAAGCTGGTGATTTAAGCGCTAAAAATGTTACTGAAAAACAACATAAAAATGTAGCCCAAGTAACGCTTCATAAAGCACTCGAAGCATCTAGTAACGGTAAATACGATTTAGTTATATGCGACGAGATAAATAATGCCCTGCATGCTGGCCTTATAACCAAAAAACAAATGACAGCATTAATAAAAGATCGTAACCCCAAAACAAGCCTATGCTTGACGGGCAGGGATTTCCCACCAAGCTTGCTCAAAAGTATCGATATCGCCAGCAATATTACTAAAATAAAACACCATTTCGACGATAAATTTATTGCCAACAACGGCATCGATTATTAAGCTCTTATAGGTATCGACTAAAATTTGTGTTCAATACATTAAAATCTCGTTTGCATTATTTATTAATAAAATTGCACGATTTACTACGAATCGTTGTAATTATTAACAGATGAAAGCTACTACTTTTGTAATATTAACAATGACCTTTGACTTAGAAGCAAAGGCTAATGTAAGCTTAATTTATAACAAACACATTGCATAAAAACCGCGTGGAGATCCATGCGGTTTTTAAGTTTTAAGATGACTAAACCTTCTTATGTCTTCGTAACAACCAAAAGGCTATATAGCCTGGTACTATAGGTAGCCAAAACGTCACTACACGATAAATAATTACAACCGAAAAGGCTAAGCCGTAATCATCCTTTACCGCAGCTAGACCAGCTGCCAAACCTGCTTCTACGCCACCCAAACCACCAGGCGTCATAGTCGCAGCGCCCAAAAGCAAGCCAAGTGTATAGATTAAAAAGGCCTGTACTATTGTTATCGGCAGCCCCACGGCGTATGCACAGGCAAAAAAAGCCAGTACATAAAAAGTTGTGACGATAGCAGCCATAAAAACACTGACATAAATAGTTAATGGCTTTTTGCGATAATTTAGTAAATTTATCCAAGTATTTTTAAGTAGTCTGATCGTTTTGCGCTTTAATGCCTTGTGGCTATTTAAAATTACTATTGTCAAAACAACAAAAACGGTTACTACCACGAAAACCCACCAAGGTATAGGCCTATCTTTAAAGACGATACCAAAAGAAGAATTGCTAATAATTAGTGCTACTAAAACTAGTATTAGGTGGCTAACAAATGCCACCAACGAACTCATCGCCACAACAGACGTAGCCTGGGCAGGTTTATGTTTGCATTTAATCAAATAATCTACATTTAGACCTAATCCGCCAATACCGCCAGGCAATAGACGATTAGCAAATGAACTTGCCAATTGGACAGACACAGTAATTAAATAATTTATCGGTTTTTTAGCAAGTAGTAAATATATATACGCAGCTGCGAAGTAGGTGCCTATCAAAGATGCCACCGCAACTATTATCCAGCTTATGTTAGCTGTTTTTGCGATATCAATACTGGCAATTAGCTGGCTTCGTTTTGGCAGTATGGCAATTGCCAAAAGTACAAATATTAACAGATAAAATAACAGCTTTTTTTTATTCATTGTTACTCTTGTATAT
>CAZIHK010000050.1:0-20462 GCA_964539035.1 uncultured Candidatus Saccharibacteria bacterium
CAGACTAGTAGGCCAATACTAGACTTATGCATAGGGTTGTTACATTTGGGGCAAAGCATTTTGGTTTTAGTTTGTTTTAGTTAAGAGCAGTTTTATTATACCTTCAAAGGGTTTAAAACACAAGCTTTTTGTATCTGTAAATGTATCATTTTTTTGGCAAAAATATGTATTGTATATAAATATAATCTTTGATTAAGTAAATTAGCACCGCAGTTTACTCTAGGCTTCTAGCCTAGGGGGGTGAATGCATCCTTGTCCGCCACTGTTCACAGACACCTGCCAACGGCAGGTGGAGTTGTGAGAGTAGCGGCAGTCTGGCGTGCTAAGCTCATATGAAGAAAGACCAGCAGTATTACAACGGATCGCACTCTCGGTATCGTCTACAATATTACCTGGTTTGAATACCCAAGTATGGCAAACGAGTCTTGATAGGCGAAGTAGACCATTCCATCCAAAAGCTTTTCTACGAATGTGCTCAGATGAATAACCAGTAGATGGTGAGCTTAGCCGTAATGCCAGACCACGTCCATATGCTAGTTAAGCTACCGCCGAATGTTTCGGTATCTCAAGCTGTCAAAAATTTCAAAGGCGGCAGTAGTCAGGCCATCTGCCAAGCTCATCCCGAATTGCAAGAATGGCTTTGAGGTGACAGCTTTTGGGCGGATGTCTACTTTGCCGAAAACTGTGGTCGTATAACCGAGAATGCTGTCAAAATGTATCTAGAGAATCAGGAAGACAAGACTAACAGGCCGAAGCAAAAAAGCCTCGGGCTTTAGCCCGAGGTAGTTTACTTAAAAATTAAATTTGGTCGGGGTGACAGGGCTTGAACCTGCGACCTCACGGCCCCCAGCCGTACGCGCTACCAACTGCGCTACACCCCGTCCTTGTAATTGTGTCTTATTGCTCGTGATAAGTAATTATACTTAATCATTCCGCTTTATCGGCAATTACTAATCTAAGTGTCATAACCATCCAGTAAATACCGGATTGGCTTACAGCACTTTTGTATATATCCTAAAGGCCTAGTGACCGTTTGGACTCCTGCAAGAAACCAAGTGGGTACTCGCATCCCGCGTCCACGGACCCGGGCTATATAAAGTTCCCTAAGCGATTGTATTCAGAAATCAATGCTTGTCACCAGGCCATACCTTTAAGTATATCGCACCTTTTGCAGTGATACTAAAGTAGATAAATCTACTATACCAGTACTAAATTAATTAGTGTTTGGTATATGTTGCTAATTATGGGACCAATAATTGGCAAACCAAAAACAACCAAACCAAGCACAATAAAAATTCCAAATGGCTCGATCTTATCCATAAACCTCTGCATTGATTCGGGTGCAAATGCATATAGTACCCGCGAGCCATCTAGCGGAGGTAAGGGTATCATGTTAAAAATAAAAAATCCGATGTTAATACTCACAAAGTATACCCACCAAGTCGTCCAATATGCATCATTTATGCCAGCAAACCTTACCATTAACCCGCCCACAACAGCTAATAATAAATTAGATAGTGGCCCTGCTATGGCAACTATAGCCATACCAAATTCATCCCATTTTAAACGATGCCTCAATACAGGTACTGGTTTAGCGGCGCCAAATATTGGCTGGCCAGTTGCAGCAAGTAGTATTGGCAAGGCAAGGGTCATAAAAGGGTCGATATGTGCAATCGGATTTAGAGTCAATCGACCTTCTTGCTCTGCCGTATCATCGCCAAGTTTTTTTGCTACAAATCCATGCATAACTTCGTGAATAATTACCGAAATTATTACAATCGCAAATGTTATTACTACTACAAATACTTTATTGGTTAAAATCATAGCTATTTAAGTATAGCAAAGCCTACCCCGTCGTACTCTTGACTTTTTAACACTTTACAGATAAAATTTACAACTGAATCTCTAAGGACTTATAAATCAATGCATAAATGTGACATAACCGGCAAAGGTAAGCAGTTTGGCAATAGTGTCAGCTTCTCTCAACGCCATACCAAAAAGGTATGGAAGCCTAATTTGCAGACTAAAACAATTGTCGTAGATGGCAGAAAAGTTAAATTGCGTATTAGCACCCAAGCAATCAGGACTCTCAAGAAAAAGGGTCTAATTACTACTTAAGTATTATTTTTTATTTAGTTAGATTTAAAACAATAACCCTAGTATTTTCGCCTAGTTCTGATTCTTTCAGCTTAAGGCTATCAACTGTTTCATATTCGGTAACACCCATTTCTTTCATAAACAAAGCTAAATCTGCTTGAGGTACTTCGTATTTAATTGCGCTGTCTGCATAATGGGCGGGTATTACAATTTTTGGTTCTATCTTTTTTATTAAATGAGCAGCAGCATTGGCATCTAATGTATAACCATTGCCACCAACTGGTATTATCAAAACATCAACAACACCCAATTCTTCTAGCTGTTCGTCTGTTAAGTCGGGATGTATATGGCCAATAATACCTATATTAAATACTTGCATTTGGACTTTATACATAGTTGCTCTTTTACCACTTTCGTCAAGGTGAGCCCTGACCGGTATGCCAATAATCGACACCTCGGATATTTCATACTCTCCTGGCCCATTTACCGAGAACCTTGCAACCTTACTTTTGTCTGTATTTAAGGTTGTCACCGAAATATCATCTGCTTTAGTTACCCCCTTTAGGTCCAATTCGCATAAATTATCATCTATAATCACACTGACTTTTTTATCTGATAAACGCACACAGTTAGCGCCAAAATATTGAATATCCACAGCCTTTACTCCTAAAGAATTTTATCTTTATCAATTAATACTATTTTTTTAGAAACTAAAATATCGGAGATGAATCTATCATTGACCTGTTTGCGATACTTAAACTCCTCCGGTGCAAATACGCTATAACGTAAATCTTTCTTTTCTGATATTTCTAGATCTGCCACAAGATTATCTATTGCTGAACGATTAACGTCTCCAACGATTAATATATCGACGCCGGATTGATCGTCGCGAGTAAACTGGCCTGTATATATAGCTAAGCGAATATTACCGGCCTTAAGCAAATCTGCCACAAATGGGTCTTTTATGTTTTCCGTTGGTTCTACATCAGCAGATTCGGCTTCGTCGGTAGTTTCTTTGCTAGCTTTATCTTTCTTACTGGCTTTAAATTTTTTACCGCCAAATATGCTAGATAGTGCCGGATAATGTTCATAAGTCTGGCTAACTTCGTAATACAAACGGTTGTTATTTGTATCTGATGTAATGATGCCAATACTCAATAAATTAGCCAGTTCACGTCTTACAGAGTTAATTTGTTCGTCAATTTTACGTGTTATTTCACGAACATAAAACGATCTGTTAGGGTTTTGATAAAAGAGTTGTAGTAACTTAACTCTGGTCTTTGAGCCAAACAATTGTTCAATCATATTAATATTGTACCAATAATGTAAATATTGAGGTAATTATTTAGTAATACACCAGTTAGCGCGGGCGAGTTTTAGCAACGTCTAAAGCTCGTGATTCTATTGCATCATCTAAAGGTTGCAACTCAATATTTTGCCCGCGAGTTGCAAGAGCTAAAGCTATAAGAAAGTCTGCAAAAATAGGGGATTTGGATAAAATTGGACCATGCATATAGGTGCCAAAAATATTGTTTGTGGTTGCTCCTTCGGTTTTATCCTTGCCGTTATTGCCCTGCTTAATGGCTGTATCGCCAAATTTAGTAGTGTCACTAGCCAAGTAAGTTCTACCACTATGGTTTTCGTAACCGACAATATCGCCCCACCTAGTTTTAACGCTAATATTACCTATTAAACGCCCGTATTCACCAACCGTATAAATATCTAGCAAGCCAATACCTGGTATTTTTATATCATCTTGAGTTTTAAAATAGTGCCCAAACATTTGATACATACCACAAATCATTAGCATTGGGACACCATCTTGTGACAATTTATTTAACGTTTTAGATTTTTGCTGTAAATCACTAGCAACTAAAGATTGCCCAGCATCTTGGCCACCACCACCAATGATAATGCTTGTATCACTAGGTAATTTATCGTTTACACCACAAGCCGCTACAACACATGGTATGCTACGCCACTGCAAGCGCTTTTTTATTACTAAAACATTACCGTTATCACCGTAAATATTCATCTCTTTGGGGTACAAATGCACAATTTTTATTGGTTTCATATTTTATCAACCTTTGTCATCGAAGATAATAGCTTTCTGATTTCTAGCATTGCAGTATAGGTTGTATAAATAACTAAACATCCACCTGCTGGAGTTCTGGATAATGACGCCTTAAGGCATACAAGTAAATCCTCTTTTACTATATCGGTTATAATGTCGTCATATTTTAAACGTAAGGCCATATCCGTTGCCCGTGAGCCTGTAGTTGCGACTAGGCCATTAACACCGCCCGTTTCTTTAAAATTTACGTCCCAAAGCCAAGAAACATCACGACCATCAGCATAATTATCGTTTATGGCAAGCATCGTAACGGTCTGATTGTTCTGAGCGCCGCTTATAAGTGCATGCCTAAAACCACTGGGGTTTTTTACTAACTGCAAGATTAGGTATTTATTATCAATTTTTATGCTTTCGCCTCTGCCAAATGCAGCTTTTACCTCTGATAATCTAGTTGTAATTATATCAACACTATAATCCAGAGCGAGCCCTGCCGCCAGCACTGCCATAGCATTTTGAGCATTAAACGTACCTTTGGCACTTAGACCAAACTGCACATCTTGGCCGTTTACAGCCACCTTAATTTGACCATTTTTTTGGATATCGATCAGTTCGACATCAGCTTTGTTTGCCCCAACTCCTACAATATTATCGCCTTCTTTGTGTAACTCGTCATCATTCCTAAAAAGTGACCTTAAGGCTTGGGACACCCTAAAGTAATATATATTTTTAGGGGCGTCTTTGCTCATGTTTTGTACCCTTGGATCATCCCTGTTAAGCACTACAAATTCCGTAGTTTTTGCAACGGCTTTTTGAATTAAGCGTGCAGTATAGTCAATCTCACCGAATCTATCCATTTGATCTCGCATCACATTAAGCACAATCATTCCACGGGGTTGATATATATCTACAAATTTTGCAGCGTACGCTTCGTCTAGTTCAAAAACAGCGATGTCATAATCTAGTTTACCGAGCCAAGTTGAGTGTAATAAAATAGCTGCTATTATGCCCCTAACAAAGTTGCTGCCCGTAGAATTTGTTAATACTTTTTTTTGCCCCCTCAAGACATGGGTGAGCATTTTGGTGCTGGTTGTTTTACCATTAGTGCCAGTAACAATAATTACACCGCCAGGTATTAATTCTAGGCTTTTGGCAACGAAATTTTTAGATAAACTCTCTATTATCAAACCAGGCAAGGCTGAGCCCCTCCTGCCGAATACTCTAAGAGTTAAAATTACTGTTTTACCAATCCAGATAAATATTATTCGCACGGTTATAGTTTAGCGCCTAATTGCTTATCTAGCCAAACCAAAGCATCTTTAGGGTTATCAAACCAGCGGATGTCTTTGTTTCGCTTAAACCAAGTCATTTGTCTTTTTGCCAATAATAAGTCGCTTTTTATAAAGTTCTCTTTTGATTCTTCTATGCTACAAGTGCCTTGTATGTAGCCTTTAAAGGCTCTATAAATGCCCCCTGTCATCGCCGTAGAATCCCAACCATATTTATTGGCACATAACTTTATTTCGTCTACCACGCCATCTTTTAGCATGTTATCTAGCCGTTTTTCGATCTTTTTTTGTAAAACTATTTTATTTGGGCAAATACCAACAATTAGAGCATCTTTTGGGGTGAGTTTCTTGAGTAATGGAGCGTTGCCTCGCTCTATTGCCCTGATTAAGTATCGTTTATTATTAAGATTTTCGGGCATCTGCAACTTTTTATCTTTTATAATTTGTTGTAGCTGGGTGATAGTTTTATCTGCCATTTCAAATCTTATTTTTGGGTTTTTTGGTGCTAAGCTAAAATCATAAAGAACTGAGTCAACATACAGCCCCGTGCCCCCAACCAGTAATGCTAGTTTGTGCCTGTTTTTAATATCATCTATTTTTTTATCTGCGTATTTTTTATAATCTGCCACACTATAATCTTGGCCAGGACCAACTAAATCTATACCCCAATGCAATATACCAGCTTGTTCGTCTTTAGATGGTTTTGCTGTGCCTATATCCATATATTTATAAATTGCCCTTGAATCGGCAGACACCACTTCGCCGTCATATTTTTTTGCTACATCAATAGAAAGGCCAGTTTTACCACTTGCGGTTGGGCCTACAATTGCGATTAACTTAATATCTTTGGTTGCCATAATAGTTCTCTAAAATTAACTATTATATCATCAACAACTTTGATGTCTTCATCTTTTAGTAATGATTTTTGGCCTTGCTTGCCACCTGGCACAAAGCCACTAGCCATAATACCCTTTTTGTTAACGACCCTATGCCAAGGCAGGTCACTTGGGCCAAAATGCGCTATTTGCCCCACCGCCCTTGCTGCGTTTGGGTGGCCGCAGATAGTTGCAATCTGCCCATAAGTCATAACCCTGCCACTTGGGATTACAGCTACCAAGTCATAAACATTATTGCGAAATTGCTTATTTAATAAATCACTCACATCGAAGTATGTGTTACCCGAGATTTGGCTTCGTTAGCTACAGTTTTTAAAAAATTATCCATTTTTATTAAGGTTGGAGCTTGTACTTGCATGTCAGACCTAATCCTCGGAATAGTTTCTTGGGTTTTTAGCTCTTTTTCGCCCATAACAATTACATATGGTATCTTCATCTTTTCGGCGTTTCGTATCTTTTTACCAACAGATTCGTTTGTACTATCTACTAGCACCCTTAAACCCAATTCGGTTGCTTGTTCGGCCACTTTGTCGGCATATTCAACGATCTCTTTCGTTTGGTTAACTGTGGCAAATCTTATCTGTTCTGGTGCCAACCAAACTGGAAACTTGCCCTCTAAATGTTCTATCAATATACCAATAAAACGCTCCATTGAACCATAGATTACCCTATGTATCACAATAGGAGTTTTTTCGATACCATCATTGTCTGTATATTTAAGCTCGAAACGCAACGGTTGCTGAAAATCTAACTGGATTGTCCCCATCTGCCATGGTCTTCCAAGCGCATCAGTCATCAAAATATCAATCTTTGGACCATAAAAAGCTCCATCACCCTCCTCAACAAAATAGTCTTTGTCGCTTTCTTCTAATATCTCCCTAAGAGTCGCTTCTGC
This sequence comes from uncultured Candidatus Saccharibacteria bacterium, assembly GCA_964539035.1. Taxonomy (GTDB): domain Bacteria; phylum Patescibacteriota; class Saccharimonadia; order Saccharimonadales; family CAIOMD01; genus CAZIHK01. The sequence continues at coordinate 7,249 of CAZIHK010000050.1, forward strand.
GGTATCCCAAAGCTCAGGCTCACCCATGTATTTTTCTGGGCGCGTACCTAATCGGAATGAATATTCCATACCAAAAATAGAATAAAATAACTTTGTTATTTCAAATATCCTCTGGTATTCGTCCTTTATTTGGTCTGCCGACACATAGATATGAGCATCATCTTGGCGAAATTCCCTTACACGCAACAATCCGTTTAGCGCACCCGACATCTCGTTACGATGTAGTGTGTCGGTATCACTAAGACGTAAAGGTAAGTCACGGTATGATCTGTTTTTCATCTTAAAAACAAGCATTGCGTTTGGGCAATTCATAGCTTTCATGGCATATAGTTCGCCCTCTGGGGTCTCACAGGTAAACATTTCTTCCCAGTAGTGTTCGTAATGCCCAGATATAATATAGAGTTCTTTTTTATTTAATAAAGGAGATACTATTTCTTGGTAGTTACGCTTCTGATGTTCTTCACGCCAAAAGTTAATTAGCTCATTATAGATTTTTACACCTTTTGGCAACCAATAAGGCATACCAGGGGCAGTATCATGAAAATAGAACAATTCTAACTCCGGACCCAGCTTACGGTGATCGCGTTTTTTAGCTTCTTCTAGCATCAATAGATGTTTGGCTAATTCTTCTTTGGTTTCAAATGCTACCCCGTACAGCCTTTGCATTTGTGGATTAGTTTCTTTGCCTCGCCAGTAAGCGCCAGCGACTTTCATTATCTTAAACACACCCGCTTTAGCCGTAGATTCTAGATGTGGACCACGGCATAAATCTGTAAACTGCCCAGTGGTATACAATGTCACTGTTTTGACCACTTCTTTTGCATCAGATATACCTAAAACTGTAGATTCTATCTCTTTAAGATTAGTGGTACCGCTTGTTTTTAAATCATTAAGCAGCTCGCTTTTATAAGGTTGATTTGACTCTTTTGCCCATTTTATAGCACCCTCTATGTCTAGCTCTTGTTTCTCAAAGGGGTAATCGGCCTTGATGATAGCTTGAATCTCTTTTTGGATTTTTTTAAAGTCTTCTTCGGATATAACTTGGTCGCCTAAATCGATATCGTAATAAAATCCATCGTCTATAGATGGGCCTACCCCAAATTTAGCCTCTGGCCATAACTTTTGTACAGCCGCCGCCATAATATGGGCCATGCTATGTCTCATTGTTTGTAATTGTTCTTTGTTGGACTCAGCCACAGGTTAAACTCCTTTGATATTATTGTACCAAACATAAAACGCACGAGCCTTAGAATGTGCGACATTGTCGATTCTAACTACTCGTGCGTCTCGGATCCCGAATTATCAGGATGGTTCCACCGGACTTCCTCGCTTTTACTTATCTTATCTCGCAGCTCAAGGCTTTTGTACCTTAAAAAGACAAACTTTGCAAGCAAGGCACTTGTGAGGCCGCGATATCGTTCGCTACCACCGCCGACGGAGCTGGTACAGATGGTGAGACTGCGTCTTAGCCCTGTACCAACAGTTTAACACACCTGACAAAACTTCACCTGTACGCGCTAGTATACAACTGCTAGCCTATTAATGCTAGTATAATCTTATCCACAGCTTGTGGATACTTGCCTAAAGCTAGATATCCCTGTTATATTATCTGTCAGAACTCACAGTTACTTAATAAATTACACATCTTATAAACCAATCCGCTAAGAGCTGGATGTTTAAAGATTCAGATGAAGCGCAGCGATAAGCATGCGCCGATACGGGCCCTTAGCTCAGTTGGCTAGAGCGCTTCCTTGACGTGGAAGAGGTCAGAGGTTCAAATCCTCTAGGGCCCACCAGATAACTCTCTAAATTGCTTAGAGAGTTTTTTATTTCTTATAATGTCCGCTTAATCTCTTTATAAAGATACTGAATAGTTCGATTAAGGTGTGCACGTATGCATGAAAATTAGATTCTCCTACCAAGCCCATATTATCTTCTTTAGGGTCAAACCAGTCATTTATCTTAAGCAGCACCATCTTATATCCTAATGATCTAGCTCTTACCAATATCTCTACATCAAAACCCCAAGCAAGTGTCTCGAGAGGTTCAAACAATTCATATGCAACATCTCTCTTAAAAGCCTTAAATCCACACTGCGTATCATTAATGCCTGGGGTAGCTAAAACCCTAATTAACAGATTAGAGACAATCGATTTTAGTCTTCTAGCAAAAGTATTATGAATCTTACCAAGAGGTCTGTCGGCAATCAGCAAATCAGCATTGGTACTTTCTAACATATCAAAAGCTTCTTTGATATGTGTAGCCGGGGTTGCTAAATCGGCATCTAAAAACAAAATATATTCACCTCTCGCTGCCAGCACACCAGCCCTGACATCTCGGCCCTTACCAACTTTAGGACCAGGTTTTATAAGCTTAAAAAACGCAAACAACTTAGCCTGGCTTTTTGCTATTTCGGCAGTTTTGTCAGTACTATCGGCTGAGACAACTATTAACTCTGTTAATCCGTGTCTTTTTTTATCTGCCCTTAAACAATCTGATATTTTTTTAAGGCTATCTGCTATCAAAAGAGCCTCTGAATACGCTGGTACAATAACAGTATATTTGGGCATTTTGTTCATAATCCTAAAACAGTATAGCGTTAATGGATGCTAATCTAAAGCATTAACAGATACATCGAAGTGTTTAGCCTATTGACACAGTCGCACCCTTTATGTTAATATAGTCTAGTTAAACGAGGCGTTTTACTTGAGTAACATTTCACCGTTAGACAACTTTCAGTTGTTCTACGAAGAGCTGCGCTCATCTAAAGAGTTCGTAAACCGTATTAGGCGATTACGCCGAGCTACGGTTAGTACGAATTAACGATCAGTTCGAAAATGGCAATGGGGCGTGTATCCACAGGTGCACGTCCCTTTTTCCACTAGCATTTTAAACAGCGTTGTGTCAATATGTTGATATGGTTTGTATATATTGTGGCAGCGAAACTAAAGTTACAAATAGCCGTCCCCAAAAATTAGATAATAACGTTTGGCGTCGCCGTAAGTGTAAAAGTTGCCACTCCCTGCTGACTACACAAGAAAAAATAGACTTAGAACAAGCTTTAAGAGTGCAAAAAAAAGACGGCTCGCTTGAACCGTTTTATCGAGATAAGCTGTTTTTAAGTATTTATAGAGCCATCGACCACTTAAAAAGCCCAAATACAACTGCCTCAAGCCTTACGAATACTGTTTTACGACGTGTATTCAAACTTAAAGGTAATGGTATTATCGATTCTAACCAGTTATCAACCATTACAGCCCACACAATAAAGCTGTATGATGCTGCTGCAGGTGTTCGCTACCTGTCATTTAAATCACCTACACAGTTGCCCAATGACGTCCGCCGGTTGCTAAAACAATAATAGTCTACTTTTTAACTGCTTTTTCGGTAATATCAAACTTGCCCAAGTACCAGCCAAACATCAGCCTAGTCTGTGAATATAGCGCTGCAAAGCTGTTAAATATGATGGTTGTAAAAGGTAGATATATCCATTGGATAATCATATAAAATCGATGACGATTTTTGTATCTAAGGGGCTTGGGCGGTAAAAGCCTGATACTAAGGTAAATACTGACAAAAAGCCCTAGCATAGCCAATGTCTGGACCCTGCTAACAATTACAGGCAACTGATTGGCTACCAGGCTTAATCTAGAATGCGGAGCTACATATAGGGGCACAAAAGCCGCCAACAAAAGCAAAAGTGGAGCCGTAGCCCAAGAGTTGTGGCTCTCTATCAACCTAGCCGTCTTAAATATTAAGTCTACCTTTGGTACGCGGTTTTTCTTGCGCCAACCGGTGTTAAATACATAGGCTATGTCGCTAGCCCCCCAAGCCCAACGCCTAATTTGCACAAACTGAGCTTTTAAAGTTTTTACATAGGTTCGAGAAAATACAGCGTCTAGATATACCGGCACCATTATGGGATGAACATCGTGGTTGCCATCATATCTAAAATAAGTCCTCCAAAATTGATGTCCGTCTTCTACTATCGTCCTGACACTCCAAAAATCAGTATCAACTAGAGCCTGCATACTTTGCGAGTGAGCACTAAAGTTGCGAAGCATATGCGGACGCAGCGATAAAACTATGTTCCAAAAAGAGTTGCCAGCAGCAATTACCCTCATCGGGGCTGGTACGTCCCAAATATTATTAGTGTAGATGGTTATTGGCTGGAACGAAGTATGTACGGGGTCTGGACAAGCAGTATAAGCGTAAGTGACAGCCGCAAAATACTGTGGATGCGGCCGATTATCAGAATCTAGTGTAGTAACAATAGCTCTTTCATAAGGTATACCAACTTCGTCTAAATAATTCTTAGCCCATTTGCCAGCATATGTGATGTTTGCCCCTTTACCAATGACTTCATTAGGAATGTCACCAGGATGCTCAACTGCCTCCATATGATAGAATCGATCTTTGTATTTTTCGGTCATAGATGTTGCCACCTCTCTAGAAATTGGTTCGCAGCGCTGTTCGTAAGCGAGTATTAATATAACCTTTTTCATATCATATTGGCTTTTAAGCACACTTTTTATAGTCGGTTCTAGCACCTCTCGGCCTTCTATAGAATGAGCAATCATCACTACATGATAAAGATCATCAAGCCTAACCCTGTCTGTATTTAAGTGATTGGTCACAAGATTATGGCGATGCCATTTTGGTGATACACCTTGTTCATATCTCTCAAAAGTAGATTCTGGATTATCCAATTCGTGGAGCATTTTATGCCAATCGTAAGCCATATTGCGAGTTAAGGCCCGATAACCTTGGGCCATCCTGATATTTAGGCCAATCGTCTTGACAAACCACATTAATAAAAATGCTATGACAAAATATGCCGCCAAAGTAGGGCTAATAAGGCTTAAAATTGCCGGGGCGGCTAGTGTTAGCCAGCTAGTTGCACCCGGGAATATTTCGAAGCATCTATAGACCCAATCACGGTCTTTAACAAGTGGGATTTCGATGTATTTCATTATTGGAGTTTTAAGATAGCATCGCTTACTACAAGGTTAAAAAACAAGGCAACTATCGTAAGCGAAAGTATTAGTATGCTTAGTGCCCGCCTCTGATGATAAAGCCGAGCACTAATAAATGTTGCAACTATAGCCATTAATAATGCGACTAGTGCAAAGCTATAAAGCTGCAGTACATCACCTCTCTGGAAGCCCGCTAGACCAAGAGCTACTTGATAGCGTAATATAACAATTTTTTGGCTTGCGTCTATCCTAAGTACCGTAGAAATAACATTTATTAAGGCACCTAAAACTACTATAAGATTTAAAAATAGTATTGGTCTGTCTTGGAAATATTTTTTTGTAAACATAAGTTCCCTATATTATATACTGTCATACAAAACGAAAGCTGGTGCGGGTAGAGGGAGTCGAACCCTCGTTTCATCCTTGGGAAGGATACATAATAGCCGTTATACGATACCCGCTGAGACAACAAATGGAGCCGAAGATGGGAGTCGAACCCACGACTTGCTCGTTACGAATGAGCTACTCTACCACTGAGTTACTTCGGCGTACTTAATACTCAGCGTCTATGATATCAAGAAGATTTCTTATAGAGTAGTTTTTGAATTTCAAATGTGGTAGATTTTGTGCGAAATCGATAATAGCTGGCAAAACGTAACTTTTAGGGTTACTTTACGAAGGTCTATATCGTTAAGAAGTCATAAGTCCTTATTTTAATAGATATGAATTATACGATTGGGCAATAATAACTTATCTAAAACTCAAAAAACATTCGAATCTAATATACAATCACGCCTCTACTAGGTAGGCTGTATCCAAAACTCATATTGGACTGCAGCTGGGCTGTAGTCCAATATATTTCACCATATAAGGGGTCATGGATATAAAAACCAATTGGGTTGCTAACATTACCTACCACCCCGTAAACATTACGGACATGTGTGTTTTTAGGGGCTTGCACTACCCCGTTGGGTGTATTCCAGCTATCATGCCTGACAGAAGTACCAGTATAGCCCCATAAAACTACTGGATTATTGTCATAAATTGCTTGTGCTATCTGATTTACGGTAATCCCATTAATACTGCTGGCATTTCGACCAAGTTTTTGGGAGGCAACTACAAGTGGTTGGCCGTATACACCCCAGCCAGTAGTCCCCATTTTACCGTTTACATCACCTACAAACATTTGATTAGGGTCATCCCAGGAATTATTAGATGAGTCTCTGGGGCGTGGGCTATAACCAACTTGTGTCAAAATATCATAATCACTCACATTAATCCCACGATAAGCTAGTGCCATACGCAATGAAGCCTCCTCGCAGCTAAGAGCATAAGCCTGACGATAATAAGGCACACCTAGCTTTAAAATCCTATAAGTAGTGGTAAAACTGTTAGTAAAATTACGGGTGCTTGTTAAACCGTAAATACCTTTGACTCCTAGCCCAATTGTAGCTATGTAGTTAGTCTGGTATTCAAGGCCAACAGATTTAAATGTCATCGTATTGCCAGACCAGCTAAAACTACCATTTACTGTAGGGCTAATACTAAAAGCTGCCTGAGCAGTACTATGGTCTATCGGTTGATCAAATGTGAAGCTAACTGCTGACCCAAGTTCTATATTATTGCCCTTTGGACTAGAGCCAGTTACATAAGCAGCACCAGGTGGGCTAATATTAAATACATGGTCAGCTTCTAAAACACCACCAGCAATCGATTCCGAACCTTTAAACACAGTGTATGTGTAACCAGAACCAGGAATTAGACCTGACGGCTCAAATATATAAGTACGATAGTCCTGCCAATGGCCGGTGCCAGCAAACCCAAATTTAAATATAGCATCTAACTTTTTCATATCTTGGTCGAAAGTAATATTGATTTTATCGCCAGGGTAAAAATGATCTGTATTAGAAGCCGATACAAAATGCGGTTCTGGCACGGTTACGAATTTAGTAGTTAGAAGAATTTGTTTTATTTTTTCAGATTGTTTCATGTCAAAAATAGTTAAGCTATAGCTTTGACCTTGCTTTAACGGTTGCGCAAACTTCCATACAAAAGTTGTGTCATCGGTAGTGCTAGGCTCCTCACTGATAAGTGAGGCATCAGCTTTGAGTAATAATTTTCGCAAACCGCGATTTGGCGAAGCTAATTTTAGCGTCACACTCGAGTCTATTGCTACATTATTTGAATCTGAAGCAGGTGTGATAGCGCTAATAGCCGCTGGTTTTTCTACCATAACCGGGATTGATTTAACCGCTAAAGTGGGCTGTGAAGCTAAAAGAGGTTTGATGTTTTTTACCATTAATTGATAGCTGCTGCCTGGTATAAGTGACTTTGATGGAAAAAATTTTAAAGTTGTAATCCCAAAAAGATTTTTGCTAGTCTTCCAGCTACCTTCAATTGATGGGACAATACTATAGCTAATACTCTTTTGCACCGGTTGGCTAAAAATAATTGCTATTGGGCTATCAACTTTAAGATTGTCTAGGTTATAGGCTAGCTTAATTGGGCGATGAAAGTAAATAATACCACAAGCGGCAATAGCAATAAAAACAAAGCCAGCTAAGCAAGTTAGAGATAATATAAAATACTTTTTATGTACTATTGGAGCAAAACTTTTAATCTTTTTGGCAAAAAGCTGTTTTAGATATTTTGCTTTGGTGTTTACAAATGAGATGTTCTTTACTAAATTTTCACCATTTGGTAGCCTTAAATAATACCTCTCGTGAAGTAATCTAAGATGCTCAACATGTATGCTTTTTTGATCAGACATTTTATTTTGTTAGTTTTTGGTACTTGCATCACTATTTTAACACTTTTATAAACTTATAAATTTTGTTCCAAGTTATATCAATATAAATTTAGAAGCGGGAATAAACCAAACAATACAATTACCGCAATAAATAACCCATCTTTCCATAACCTCTCTTTTGTCTTTCCACTATTTTCTGCAATTTCTAATATTGAGAATACTAATGCCAGGGTTATGTTGACAATAAAATAAATAATCACTATGTATGCATCCGTATACATAGAAAGCAATAATCCAACGGAGTTAATAACCATTGCATATGCGGTTTCAAAACACAATGCGTGAAAAATCTTATACAATCCCAAGTGTCGTTTAGCATAAATTGAACGAGTTCTAGCTAAAGTTGCACTAACAAGTAAAGGTATTGACATTACTATCTGTATTGCAATGATTTTATTTTCTTTTAATATCTGCGGGTTTAATGTAAAAAGTAACACAAATATGACAAAACTTGCGGAAATAAGTGTTGAGTTTACACCGATGCGTATGCTGGCTTTTACTTCTTTTTTTTGAGTTTTGTTTGTCATTTACATATATTTTAACATTACCACTTTTTCCAAAATAAATAATGATAGCCACTTTTGGCGATAGGTTAATTAAATACGAACTAAATGGGTCGTTTTTTATCTGTGATGAATAACGTGGCGGAATATTAAGAGTTGAAGTTTAGAACCATTATTACAGCTAAGGTAAAAATAGTCTAAGCTATTTCGCTACGGTAGACTTATGCAAAATGGATGAAACTAATGTTTGGTAAGGGATGCCCTCTTCTATGGCTTTGGTCTTTAATCTATATAAATCCCTCTCCGATAGCCGTATATTGATGTTCTTGGTTTTGTTAAGAGTGCTTTTGGCCATTTGTTGTAGCTCTTTTTTACGCTTCTTAAAACTTGGCACATTCTTAATTTCACCACTTTCTATAGCGTTTTCGATTGCCTCAAGTTCGAGTTTTTCTTCTTTTTCTAATTCATAGTAATTCATGGTTTACTCCTTTTACCTAAATATTTTTTAGTCATTTTTCTGCTTGGATAAATAGTTTTTAAAAAGATTTTTGTATTACCTTCGAAGTAGGGTACAACATAGGCGGAGTCATCAAATTCTACAATAAGCACTTTTTGATTTTTGTACTTTGATTTTAGCGGATGATCTATGTCTGCCAAGACACAACCTTCTTCAATCGCTATCTGGATATCCTCAAAACCTATACCTCGTTCTGTCTTGAGGTATATATTCTTTACTTCATTCCAATCAATGTACTTCACTATTTAATTTTATGACATTACATACTTTTTGTCAATCTCCTTGTATCAAAAATAAACCTCGAAAATGGGGTCTATGACACTTTAAAAAGCGTGGCGGAATATACAAGTCGGATTTTAGAATTATTAATCTGTTTATCAATTTTTAGTTCTGAAATTTAGATTAATCATTTTCCAACCATATTTAAATATGTATATATCATATTTAATTTTATTAAATATAAATTAGTTAACTGTATTTGGTGTAATGATATTACCGCTAGAGCCAGTTGATTTATCTTCGAAGATAAATGTTCTTCCGAGAATATTTGCTGTGTTGTGATTAATTGTACTGTCAGTCATTTCCCTTAGTCTAATAATCCCGTTATTGCTATAGCCACTCGACGGTGAACTAATAGTGTTCCCTGTGAATTGTACATTTGAGCGCATTAACTGTATTGCATAATTAGTACCCGGTACAATGCCATTGTCATATTCTAGATCGAAATTGTTGCCAGTTATGACTGCCGCTTCGTCCACAGGATAGGTCTCATCCCTCTGGGTCATCTTTAGTACAGTATCTGGGCTCCTCCAAACAGTGTTATTCCTAAATATAAAGCCATAAGGCAATTCAAAGACTACAGAGAAAGCATAGATACCATAAGCCTTGCCTCCGCCTTTGATTAAGCAGTCTTCAATTAATAGTCCTGTCATACGAGCAGATGAGTTAGGATGATCGCTAAAGTCAATTGATTCCGCGTCTGCTGCCTCAACAATACAGTTTCGTAGTGTAATATTTTTAATGAGACCGCTACTACCACTGGTGGAATTAACTACTTCTAGACCAAAACGTAACGAACCACTACGCACTCCATTGCTTACACCTATATGGCAATCTTGAAATAGTATTCCGTCAACTACGAGACTAGGAGAATCACTTGTAGATTGGATTGTTATGCAATTATAGCAGTTGCCAAAAGGCGATGGGTCACTCCCTAAAGAACATTCCCAATTACAGTTAATAAACGTAATATTAGTGGCAACATTTCTCTGTCCGATATACATAACTGGTGCACTAGTTCCACCTGCAGAGCCTCCACCTCCTCTAAATTGTACTCGCTCAAATAGTGTATTATTGGCACCATTTTTGTTGCGAGTTGAGTTACCATATGTGCCCATCTTAAGATCGTAGATAAACTGATTACTCCCAAAATTGACCTGACCATTAAGATAAGTCATGGCCACACCCTCACCTTGGATCGTAAGATTGTCTGGCAATACTAAGCTAGAAAATTTATACGTCCCGCTTGGCACCCAAGCAATCTTGCTTTGGCTCGCTGATGCAACAAAAGCACTATTCAGTGAAGCGGTGTCATCAGTTGTTCCATCACCCTTAACACTGTACGGTGCATCTTTAACATTGATTGAATTAGCTGGTTGTCCAGTTGGTGTTGGTGTAATAGATACCGTCTGCCCAAAATAATTAGCTAGAATTGATAGATCAATGATGTTGACCGTCCCATCAGCATTGGCATCGCCTTGTGAATGGAACATACTGGTTTTACTCCAATTGGAAGCCAAAATAGATAAGTCTAAGATATTGACCATGCTATCATTGTTGAAATCAGCATCGGCAGTAGCAGCACTGCTTGTAAGTGTGATGTAAGCTCCAATAGAGGCAAATAGAATAATGACTAAGACGGACATAAAAATAGTATTGGACCTTGAGATGTAGGATTTGAGTTTTGATTTTATATTAGAGTTCATAGTGACTATTGTTTGCTGTTATTATTGTATATCAAATAAAAGATACCTATTGTTCAAAAGAGTTGAAGTTATGGCGGGCTCGACCGGATAGCAGTCACTTCGCCCCTTATATTCGCTAATCGCTACACGACCCGCAACTATGCCGAATCCGGTTTGAATCTGAACGAAGTTCATCAGAAAATAAAAACCACCCTAAACGGGTGGATTTCATTTTCTGGCGGGATATAGAGTCGGATTTTCGAACTATCGTCTACTAAAAAGTCGCTTCTTTTTATGCTTCGCTGGCTCGTGTTCATCAATAATCTTTTTAATGTCAAACGCAAGTCTTGATTCTAAAAGTTCTATTTCTTTCTTACTTTCTGTTACTATTTTTTCCTCGCGTTGCCTGTATGGATTTTCTTGGCTTAACCCCTCCAAAACGCCTTCATCGTATTTTAACAAACGCTTTTTATCTTGTAGTATTGCTTCTTCATCGGTATTATAAAATACTAATCTGCCTTCGATGAACAAGCCCCTACCATAACTAGGTCTACCATCTGCTTCTTCATAAAAAGAGAATGTGCCATATCTTCCAATAATTTTTACAGCTTCACCTCTTTTTGGTGCGGCGGCTCCACTGGGTAAATCAATATAGTATGTCTTGCCGTCACAATTTACTTTAATTACGTCCCTATCTTTTGAATATTCTGCAATTCCTTCAATAGTTCCACCATCCTCTTCATCGGCCAACACAATTTCACGATATTTTTCTAGTTCCTCTTGGCTAATGTCTGGTATGTAGCTTTCCGCCTTACCTTCAGTTTCTATAACTGCTCGGACTGCAAGTTCGCCGCTTTTTACGCCAGCGTAATATGTGGCTTCGTTTCTTTCACTTGCTTCAAATTGCTCATCACTCATATTAACTAACGTTGCTATTGTATCTGTCCTAGTAACTTTGTATTTTTCGCTCATATTTTTGTTCTTTTTATTTTGTTTAATTGATAAATGTATATTAGCATACTTTTGACTATTTGTCTAGTTTCTTAAAGTAAATGTTGGCAAAATTTTAAAAATGCACTAGCTCTAGATTGAGATTACGTGATGACAAAGTTAAAACTGCAGTGCAGTATGCTACCTCTATAACCAAGGAGGTAGCTATGTCTCAAATACATAAACGATTCACTGGTGACCAGATTAAACTATTGCTGTCGTTGTATGATCAAAAACAAATAACTAAGCGCGAATGCCTGAACCGGCTAGCGGTTAAAGATAGACAGTTCTATGTTCTTCTGGCTCGCTACAGGGCAAATCCGAAGAAGTTTACCGTTGAATACTGTCGTAGATATCCCACTAACCGCATCCCCAAAGCAATAGAATATGCTATCCACCGAGAACTGGAAGCCGAGAAGCGACTCATTGATCATCCAGCGATGCCGGTTAAGTTCTACAACTATGCGGCTGTACGCGATGCGGTCGTAAAAGAAACCGGTCAAGAAGTAACGGCCCAAACAGTTATTAACCGAGCTAAAGCCTGGGGCTTCTATATGGAAAAACCAAAACGGGCCTCCCACAGCCGAGAAGTACTGACTGAAGCAGTTGGCATGTTACTCCAGCATGACGCCTCCGAACACTTATGGAGCCCCTTCGCATCGTCTAAGTGGAGCCTTATTACGACCCTGGATGATCATAGCCGAAAGCTGCTCTACGGCAACTTGTTTGAGGCCGAATCAGCTTGGGCCCATATTATCGCTACGGAAAGCGTTATCCTTAAATATGGAGTCGGCCTAGCTTATTACGCCGATAACCATTCTATATTTAGGTTTGTGAGTAACCGAGATAGTATCCACCGAAATGAGGTTAAGGGAACTGACGACGTAACGCCTCAATGGAAGCAGTGCGTAGAGGCGGCCGGCATGCAGGTCTGGTACGCTATGAGTCCCGAGGCCAAAGGCAAGATCGAGCGACCCTACCGTTGGCTGCAAGATAGAATAGTCCGACGTTGCGCCAAAGCTGGCATTACCGACATCAATGGCGCTAAAGAAATCTTGGCTGACGAGTTAGACAGATACAATAATTACCAAGTTCACTCGACAACCGGCGAGATACCCAGCAAACGATTTGCCAAAGCAGTAGCCGATGGCAGGTCAGTATTTCACCAACTGATTTTCAAGCCACCCATTGCTTCAACCAAGGATATATTCTGTTTGCGTGAACAAAGAACGGTTGATGGTTACCAACGAATTAGCTGGCACGGGCATAGCTTAGAAGCACCCAAAAACATACCGATAGGATCTAGGGTACAGCTTCATATTATCCCCGAACAACCAGCGGTAGAGATGAGACTCTGGTACCACAATAAACTGCTCAGAGCTTACCGGATACAGAGATAATGTTGCACTGCAGTTTTAACTTTGTGCTACTGCATTTTTAAAGTTGGGTTAACAG
>CAZIHK010000051.1:0-12972 GCA_964539035.1 uncultured Candidatus Saccharibacteria bacterium
CTATTTTAATTTGCTGTCTCAAACCTACTACTTCATGCTCATTTCATAATGAGAAAAGACTTGGCCGTACCATGCAATTACTTGCTACAATTAAACTAAATAGGAGGTTTTAAATGTTAGACGAAATAAAGGCTTATACAAACGAATTCGGGGCAGACTTAAGTGAAAAGAAGGGTGTTTGGGATTTTAGCAAGTTAATCGCCGAGCGCAAAGCATTTTTAAGCAAAAAAAAGCTAACCTACACGGCAAAATTTCGCATAGACGAAGATAGTAAAAACTAAAAATTTACAGGGATGCTAGCCGAGAAGGGGAGTGGTATATCGTCTGGTGGTGGTTTCGATGGTGACATGGGTATGAGCACTGGTTTTGGCTTTAAAACAGAGAGCTATAAAACTGGTATGGGTGGTCGCGAAGGTTCTATCCAAGAGCAATCCAATCTATTCGGTAAAGATTACAGCTACGATTTTGATTATAAAGAAGTACGTAGTAATTTCGAAGAACTAGCTAAAAAATCAGGCTACCAATTCAAGTATCAAATTACTCCCATAGGTTTATAAATTGGCAATAGTCCAAGACTTGATATCAGAATTAGAGTCAGCAGGTAATCAGGCCGATGCATTGTTTCTGCAAGGCTTTTTTAAGACTGACCCTGGTGAGTATGGCGAGGGGGACAGGTTTTTGGGCGTTAGGGTACCCCAAACCCGTAAAATCGCCTGCAGATACGCCAAAGACCTAAAAGTAGAAGATTTAGATGTGCTTTTGCAAAGCAAGTGGCATGAAGTTCGCTTTGCGGCGTTAGTTGTGATGCGCTCAAATTTTAAAAAATCTGATGCCGAGGGCCAAAAAGCAATTTTTGATTTATATCTTAAACATATTGGCAAGGGTATCAATAATTGGGACCTAGTTGATGTTAGTTGCCCCAATATTGTTGGGACATATTTGTACAAAAAAGGTCGCAGACCTCTATATGATCTAGCGAAAGGTAGTCTATGGCAAAAAAGGGTTAGCATAATAAGTACTTTTTATTTTTTGCGCGAAGGCGACCCATCTGATACATATAAGCTAGCTGAGATATTGGTTAATGAAAATCACGATTTACTACAAAAAGCTGTTGGTTGGTCGCTTCGTGAAATGGGCAAACTAGATGATAGTTTGCTGTATAGCTTTTTAGATAAATACGCTGCAACTATGCCTCGAACGGCTCTTAGGTATTCGCTAGAAAAGGTACCAACACATAAAAAGAACAAGTATATGCAAGCCAAACTCAAGGGTGGCAAATAATGGCAGATGAACTAGTAGTGGTTAAGATAGATAAACTTGTTTTTGGTGGGCAAGGGTTGGGTATATTACCTGATGGGCGCAAGTGTTTTGTATGGGGTGCCTTGCCGGGTGAACAAGTAGCCATAGAGCTGACTAAAAAGAAAAAGGATTGGGCAGAGGGTATTACCAAAAAGATTATAGAACCATCAAAATATAGGGTCGAGCCCAAAGAACCGGGTATATATTTAGCAACTAGCCCTTGGCAAGTAGTAGAATTTAAAGTTGAAGCAATATATAAGCAAGAAATTCTAAAAGAAACTTTTGAGCGAGAGCATGTAGATGTTAATTGGCAAAAATTTTACCAAGATGACCAGCAGTATGGTTATCGTAACAAGATGGAATATAATTTTTGGTGGGATAACGATAATAAAAAGGTAAGTTTAGCTTTACACCAGAGAGGCAGTCGCCAAAAAGTACCAGTTAATGGCAGTTTGCTGGCCAGTGATGTGATTAACATAGCGGGCGAGAAACTGATAGATTTTATAAATCAAAATAAAATCCAAGCGCGTAATTTAAAAAGTGTAATCATAAGATGCACAAAAGATGGCAAAGTAGGGCTAAGTATATTTATTACCAAAGAAGATATTGTAAAAGTACTAAGCAAAATAAACATAGGTAATACTGATTACGAGATTATATTTTCAAACCCAAAAAGTCCAGCTTCTGTAGCTACCAAAATTTTACATAAAAATGGCGACTCTAATCTAAGCGATAAGTTAATGAGCGTTGAGTTTAAATATCACACCAGGTCATTCTTCCAGGTAAATTTAGATGTATACAGACAAGTTCTAAAAGAAATTGTAAAGTATACAAATATTAAAGAAGTCAAAACCGTTTTAGATTTATATAGCGGGGTAGGTAGTATTGGCCTAAGTGTTATTCAAAAAAGACAAACATTAACCTTAGTTGAATCTGATATACAAGCAGCAAATGAAGCGAAAGATAACGCACCTAGCAACGCTAATTGTGAGGTTATAAATGCAAAATCAGAGAAATCTTTAGATTATTTAGCAGGTAAAGACGCAGTTATTGTTGATCCGCCTAGGGCAGGTTTGCATAAAAATGTTGTTCAAAAACTAATAGAGCTAAAGCCCAAAATAATCATTTATTTATCGTGTAACCCTGCAACTCAAGCAAGGGATATGGTGATGCTTTTGGGTGCTGGTTACTTAATCAAATTCGCTAAAGGCTACAACTTCTTCCCTCGTACGCCGCATATAGAATGCCTAATAGTTTTAGAGAAGTTAATCTAGTACAATAGTTTAATAATATGAGTAATAAATCATTTTTTTGGGGTGCAAGCACAGCCAGCCACCAGGTAGAAGGTGGTACCGAAAACCAATGGACTGTTTGGGAGCTTAGCGTGGCGGCTCATCAGGCAAAAATGGCCCACAAACGACTTAGCTGGTTGCCAAACTGGCAAGAAATTGAAAAGCAAGCTACTGACCCAAATAACTACGTATCAGGAAAGGGTATTGATCATTTTAATAAATATAAAGAAGATTTTGATATTTTAGATAAACTGGGGCTTAACGCATTTAGGTTTGGCATCCAATGGTCAAGGCTAGAGCCAGAAGAAGGCAAATGGGACCCAGCAGCTTTTGAGCACTATAAACAGTATATTAAAGAGTTAAATGATAGGGGCATAGAGCCAATACTTAATATATGGCACTGGACAATGCCAATATGGTTTGCAGAAAAAGGTGGATTTACTAAGCGCTCAAATTTAAAATATTTTGATGCTTATGTTAAAAAAATTAGCGAAGAATTACTTGATAATGTGCATTATGTTATTACTTTAAATGAGCCAAATGTATATATTGGTTTTAGCTATATTGATGGTGAGTGGCCGCCTCAAGAAAAGAATAAGGTAAAAGCGATATATACATATCTAAATTTAGCTGTTGCACATAAAAGAGCATATAAGATACTAAAATCGCATAAAAAATCTTTAAAAATCGGTGTAGCGCAACAATTGGCTAATATCCAAGCATACCGACCCGGCAGTATTGTCGATGAAGTTATCGTTAAAGTAATGCGTTATTTTTGGAACTGGTGGTGGTTAAATAAGATAAAGAACCAAATGGATTTTATTGGTTTCAACTATTACTTTACAGATTATTATAAGGGTTTTAATAAAATAAACCTTAAAACACCAGTAAACGATTTGGGCTGGTATATGCATCCAGAAGGATTGCTATCACTCTTGGAGAGGGTAGCAGCCCACTTTCCGGGTAAACCAATTATTGTTACCGAGAATGGAGTTGCAGATAGTCATGATAAATATCGGCAATGGTGGCTGCACGAAACAATGCAATCTATAGATACTGCTAAATCGATAGATATACCAGTAATTGGTTATTTACACTGGAGTTTATTGGATAATTTTGAGTGGGCTTACGGTTGGTGGCCAAAATTTGGTTTGGTAGCTGTCGATAGGCAGAATGGTAACAAGCGTATAATTAGGTCAAGTGCATTGTGGTGGGCCAAAGAAATCGCAAAAAGAAGAGAACTAGATGGCGAACAACAAGGGTCCTAAAATTGTAATGATTGGTGGTGGTACAGGTAGTTTTACCTTGTTAAGCGGTTTAAAGCAATATGTGGGAGATATAACAGCTCTCGTTAATATGGCTGACGACGGAGGATCTACCGGGCAGTTGCGTGACGAGCTTGGGGTGTTGCCTCCTGGAGATGTACGCCAATGCTTAGTTGCGTTATCTAACTCACCTAAAGTACGTGATTTATTTAATTATAGATTCGAAGAAGGCACACTTAAGGGCCACGCCTTTGGTAACTTATTTTTAACAGCGCTCGAAAAGATGACCGGTAATTTCGCCGAAGCAGTAGAACTAGCAAGCGTGGTACTAAGGATCAGCGGGACTGTAGAGCCAGTTACTCTGACAAACGTCAAGCTATGCATGTACACGCCAAAAGATAAAAAGATTATTGGTGAACATAAAATTGGCCGTATGAGGTTTAAAAATACTAGGCCAAAATTTTGGTTAGAACCCAAGGCCAAATTGAACCCTAGAGCCAAAGAGGCAATTTTGAATGCTGATATGGTAGTTGTAGCACCTGGAAATTTATATGGTAGTCTAGCACCTGCATTGATAGTTCCGGGTATAGCAAAAACACTTAAAGAGTCAAAGGCCAAAAAAGTCTACGTTTGTAATCTTGTCACAAAGCCGGGCCAAACCGATGGGTTCAAAATCCATGACTTTGCCGAAGAAATAGAAAGATTAGCCGGATGCCAATTCTTAGATTATGTAGTTTTTAACTCCTCAAAACCAAACGAACAATTATTGCAAAAATACGCAAATGATGGCGAGTTTGCGGTAGATATTGATAATGAGCCCTTAAAAAGGGCACACTACAAAGCAAAAGGTGCTGATATTATTTCAGACACCATAAATTACAAACGTAAAAAAGGTGATTTAATAGCTAGGACATTAATTAGGCATGACCCCGATAAGGTTGCAAAACAGCTTATGCGGATATATTTTAGCTAATGAAACCGCTATTATTACTTGATTTCGATACAACATTGTTTAAAACAAACGAGTTTTGGAACGATTTCGCTGTTGTGTTTGCTAAGGTCAGCGGGAAACCAGAAGACACATATGTTAATCACTACGCTGACTTTACTAGTGGTGTGGGTCAGTCACGCAAAATTGATTATGATTCGCTACTTGCTCATGCACATATTGCTGCAGAACCAGTTCGCCAAGCTACGAAAGATCAGCTGGGGCAAAAGAGCTATATCTTCGATGATGCTCGTATTCTTATTAAAGAGTTACCGCATATTCAGAAAAGCTATGACGTTGCCGTATTAACATTTGGTCAAGTTGCTTTTCAGAATCTAAAAATAGAGCATGCACCTGAGATTGCATCTATACCTATACATATTACCCAACAGCTGAAAAACAATTATATTAAGCAAAATTTTATGGATCGTCCCGGGGGTGTTTTGGTGGATGATAAGCCTGATCAAGAGCTCCCAAGCGGATGGATTGAAATCCATATTGACAGAAATAGTCAAAAAAGTGAGTCTAAAATGATCAACAAGGATATATACGAAATTTACGATTTAGGTCAACTACCTAGCATTTTATCTACTAAATTTAGCAAAAATCTCTAAATAACTGCTAAAACGAACAATCACAGAACGAAATGTGGATAAATAGGGGACATCAACTAACTTTTCTCTAAAAAAGTACTTGCAGTGGGTAGCAGTGGGTAGTATCCTCTAATCAGTGGGTAAATGTGGGTAGCACCGCATAACAAACAAAAACCACTGGACAGATCAAAAAATATGGCCACCGTAGACTACTTCGAAAGAAAGCTTGATGACAAGCGACGGCTGACAGTACCAGCTGAGATTCGAAGCGAGTTCAAAAGCGGTATAGTCGTGACACGCGGCTTTGGCAAGTATCTGCATCTGTACACTAAAGAAGTTTGGGACAAAAAAGTAGAACCCGAACTTAACGGGTCTATCCTTGACGAAAGGGTAGCCGATTTAAATGTACAGTTCAGATCAGGAAAGGTATCTAGCAAATTAGATGTAAAGCAAGGGCGGATAACCCTAGAGTTGCATCACATCAAATATGCTGGCATTAAAAAAGATATAGTTGCAGTTAGGGCAGGAGCCTACTGGCGCTTATCGGCAAGTTGATTTGTCCACACCTTAACAATTAAATACAATAAACTCCGACTCGAGGTTAGCGATTCGGCAGTCAACACGTAGCTCGAGGGATCTACGCTAAAAACCCTAGTTCTTTACATTAGTAAAACACCTCCCAAAACTCCACCTCACACATAAGTCTCTCAAACTTTGGTAGCGGCCAGTTGGCATTAAAAGCAAATTTTTCAAATTCGCAAGAATTGAAGCCAACGTTCAGGCACTACCTAAACAAAAACAAAAACTACATACAAAACAAAAAGTTGGCTGCTGAATCGGTGACCTTGCAAAAATAAATACAAAAATAAAAATATGCATGAACCAGTATTACTATCTGAATTAGTAGAGTGTCTTAAGCCTCAAAAGGGTGAATCATTGCTCGATGTAACTGCCGGCTACGGCGGGCATTCGGCAGAGATTCTAAAGATAACTAACAATTATAAAGACAGTGTGCTTGTTGATCGCGACCAAATGGCAATCGATCATCTGAGGGCCAGGTTTACTAGCAAAGCTTTAAAAATCATCAAAAGTGATTTTTACGGAGCTGCGGAACAGTTAGTAAAACAAGGCTCACAATTTGACCTGATTATAGCCGATTTGGGTGTATCGTCGCCGCACCTTAACATAGCGAGTCGTGGGTTTAGCTTTTCATTATCGGGGCCACTCGATATGCGAATGGATAGCAGCCAAAAATTAACTGCCAGCCAAATCGTAAATGAGTGTAGTGCGGACTATCTCGAGAATGTTTTGCGTGAATATGGCGAAGAACCACATGCACGTAAAATAGCTAAACAAATTATAGCCAACCGGCCATATGAAACCACAGACCAACTTGCTAAAGTTATCGCTCAAAAATCGGGTAAGTGGCAGGGCAAACACCCAGCTACTCGAACCTTCCAAGCGTTAAGGATAGCAGTCAACGATGAGCTAGGACAACTAAAAACTTGTCTGCCGTTATTAGTAAGATTACTAAATGGCGGAGGTAGAATGGCAATTATTAGCTTCCATAGCCTCGAAGACCGCATTGTAAAACAATATTTCTCCGAAATTGGTGCAAATACTTACGATGCAATCCTTAAAGTACCTTACAAAAACCCGATTGTTCCGAGCGAACATGAAGTTGTTTATAACCCACGATCACGTAGTGCAAAATTGCGGGTCGCAGTGAAAATAAAAACAACAGAAAGGACCAGCGATGCGTATTAAAGTCACTGGTCGGTCAGTTGCACATAAAGTGCAAGTTACAGTCCTGTAACAATTGACTAAATAAAGCCCAGCGTGTCCTAGTGATGCGCTGGGCAAAAGGTAAAACAAAAACAAAAATATGACATACGGGAAGAACGTCTCTATAAGTAGACAAGCTGCATACCAAAGAAATCGTAACGTTATTACTATGAGTGCAAACAGGGCGGGCTTGGGTCCGGTATCTAATGCAATTGTGCTCATTCTTGTAATGTGCCTTTTGGGTTTAATGTATCTGACTCAGGTAACTAAAACTAATGCTTTAGGATATAAAGTAAGCGATCTAAGCACCAAACAAAGTCAACTAAAAGAGGATTACGCCTCATTAGAAGTAGAATCTGTACGCTTGCAAAGCCTAGAAAGAGTTAAGACTAGTGAAGTTGCTCAAAAGATGGTTGACACAAAACCAACGGCAGTCGTTGCAAATTAGCGTACAATATCTAAGGGTAATTTATCAGTTATCTTAGTATATTTATTTGTTTATGAATAAGTCTGTCAAAAAAGAAGTTAATCATAAAATAAGAAACAGAGTAGCCATCTTACGAGGTTTATTAATTGTAGTTGGTATTATTTTAATTGGCAGATTATTTTATATACAGATAATTAGGCACGAACATTACCAAGCTCAAGCCCTCGCTGAACATATAAAAAAATTCGAGATAAATGCCCCAAGGGGATTAATAAAAATGCAAGATGGCAGTGATGTAGTACCGGTCGTTTTAAACGAGCAAAGATATATTATTTTTGCTGATCCAAATTATATCGAAAATGCAAATTCTACTGCAGATAGGCTGGTTGGCCTAATTGGAGGCAAAAAAGAAGAATTACTAAAAAAATTGGCCACAAAAAATAGTCGTTATGTGGTAATTGCAAAAAAACTTACAAAAGAGCAAGCCGATAGAGTAGATAGTTTGAAACTTAAGGGTATCGGCAAAAAAGAGTTCAGTATGAGAACCTATCCTCAAGCAGATATGGCGTCTCAACTACTAGGTTTTGTTAACGATGATAATATTGGTCAATATGGCATAGAAGGTTACCTAGATGAGAGGCTTAAAGGTAAAAGTGGTCTAGAAAAAGCCATAACTGACGTCAGGGGGGTACCTCTGGCTGTTAATAACGATAACATTCTTAAGCAGCCCATACCTGGTGAAGATATTAATCTGACTATCGATATCGGTATGCAAAAAACAGCCGAAGACGCATTGAAGAATGGTATGGAAAGGACTAAAGCAGTACGTGGTACCGTAATAATTATGGAAGCCAATAGTGGCGCCATAAAAGCAATAGCTAATTCCCCAACCTACGACCCCGCGGATTATCAAAAAGTCACAGATCAAAGTGTATTTTCTAATATGGCAGTTAATATGGCATGGGAGCCCGGTTCAGTTATGAAGCCTTTATTATTTGGAGCTGCTTTTACGGAGGGCACTGCTAATCCAGACACGAGTTTCTATGATCCGGGATTTGTAATCGTTGATGGTAGCAAAATATCTGACTCTGTAAATTGGGGCGCTCAGACAATGACTTTACATGATGTTATTAATAAATCACTAAATACAGGGGCTGTTTTTGTTCTAAAAACACTTGGAGATGGAGATATAAATGAAAAAGCCAGAACGACTTGGTATGATTATTTATCAAATCACTATTTATTTGGTAAAAAAACTGGCATAGAGCAAAGCGGGGAATCAAACGGTATTTTGGGCGGTCCAAATGAGGGTTATGGCGTGTCGGTCAGGTATGCCAATATGGCATTTGGCCAAGGTATTACGCTCACTCCAATTCAACTAGTTGCTGCCTATGCAGCACTACTGAACGGCGGCACATACTATAAACCTAGCTTGGTTAATACTACTGACAAACAGGGCAAAATTGTACCCTTCAAGCCAACTATTGTGAAGCAAGCAGTTATTTCAGCTACTGCAGGTAATCAAATTAGAGATCTCCTGCAAAAATCTTTAGAAATTAATAATAAAACAGCTATGAGACCTGGTTATATTTTGGGTGCAAAAAGTGGCACTGCACTAATTCCTGATTCAAAGGGTAATTATCGAACGGATGCATTTAATGGTGTTTATGTGGGTTATTTGGGTGGTGATAATGTAGAATACATTATTCTTGTTCGTTTTGATGAGCCTAAAACTTCTGCCTCTGGGTTCGCTAGCGGTGAAGCAGCAAAAACCTGGGCCGAGATTAGTAATAAACTAATAGACAGCTATGCTATTAGACCTAAGAGTATATAAGATAACTGATTGTGGTATAATACAACAGAGGTAGAAATTAAAAAAATAAATATTAAAATAGAGAATAATTCATGTCAATAATCGATATCTCAATACCTACATCAACGTTAGTAAATATGCTTATTTTAGGTTTTTTAGGTTTTGCTGTAAGTATGCTTATCACTCCAATTTATACGGCTATTGCATACAAGTTTCAATGGTGGAAGAAACCTCGTACAACAGCTGTTTCTGGCGAAAAAGCTACTGAATTTCAAAAACTACATGCTGAAAAACACAAACGTAATATACCAACAATGGCGGGTATAGTAATCATTTTTGGAGTTGTAATCGTTACGATTATATTTAACCTAATAAGGGAACAGACTTGGCTTCCTTTGGCAGCCATGGTTGGGGCGGGTATAGTTGGGTTGATAGACGATATAATAAATCTCAAGAGTAATGGCAAAGGTGTGGCGGGCTTAAGAGCCAAAAAGAAGCTATTCTTAATTAGTGCAGTGGCTTTAGTTGGTGGCTTGTGGTTCTATATAAAAAATGGTATCGATTCGTTTCATGTCCCTTGGGTAGGGGCGGTTTCGATAGGTTGGCTTATAATACCGTTATTTATTTTTGTAGTTGTGGCTACAGCAAATGCTGTGAATATCTCAGATGGCTTAGATGGTTTGGCTGGCGGTTTATTGGCGTCTGCATTTGGCGTTTACTCGGTAATAGCTTTGCTGCAACAAAGATATGGTGTTGCAGCTTTTTGTTTAACTATAGTGGGAGCGCTTTTGGCGTATGTCTGGTTTAACATATTTCCAGCTCGTTTTTTTATGGGTGATATTGGCAGTTTTGCATTAGGCACGGCTTTAGGTGTGGTGGCGATGATTACCGACACGCTTGTACTATTACCAGTCATTGGTTTTGTATTTGTAGCCGAAGCCGGGTCGGTTATTATTCAAAATATATCTAAAAAACTAAGACATGGTAAAAAAATATTTCGGATATCACCAATACATCATCATTTTGAAGCCATTGGTTGGCCAGAAACAAAAGTTACGATGCGATTTTGGGTCATAGGCCAGGTTTGTGCTGTAGTCGGCCTCCTCATTGCCATAATTGGAGGCTTTATATGATTCCGCGTCAAGCGGCGCGGCAACCAGTCTATGCTAACCCACAAGTACGTAAGCATCGTCCTGATTACGGGTTAGTTATAATTGCAACAATACTGCTCGGTATCGGGATGGTAGTAATGTATGCTATCAGTCCTGCATTGGCTGCTCAAGGCGGAGGTGCAAGTGATAATTATTTTGTCATTAGACAGTTTGTGGCCATCATATTTGGTCTTGTAGCTTTTTTTATTTCGGCAAAAATCTCTCTTGATTATTGGATTCGTATGCAAAAACCACTTGTAATAATTGCACTAATTCTATGTGTAGTCACAGTATTCATGGGTGGTGTAGGTAATCGCTGGATTCACCTGAATATATTTTCTATGCAACCCGTAGAACTCGTAAAATTTGCTTTGATAATAAGTGGAGCTTATATCATGGCCAAATCTGTTAGAGAGGGTAATGTATCAAAACTTTCAGTATTGAGGCCATTATTAATTGGTCTAGTTATCTTTAGTTTGATTCTAGTAGTTTTACAGCGAGATTTGGGCTCTACATTTGTTTTAATTTTCATGGTGGGTGTTATGGCATTCGTTGCCGGATTACCGCTAAGAAAACTTTTGATTATTGGTAGTGTTGCAATAATTGCTGGGACATTAGCAATTAGCTCAACTGCTTATCGTCGTGAAAGGCTTGTAACATATTTGCAACCCGAAAAAGACTGTGTTGACTCAGGTTATCATGCTTGCCAAGCCTTGATAGCTGTAGGTAGCGGTGGCGTATTCGGTGTAGGGCTTGGCCATAGTGTCCAGGCTTATGGTTATTTACCAGAAGCAGCAAATGATTCGATATTTGCAATTTATGCAGAAAAATTTGGGTTTGTCGGTGTGATCGCGCTATTAATGCTATTTGGTTCTCTGCTACTTAGGATATTAAATATAATGCAAAGAGCACCGAATAAGACTATGCAACTGGTTTGTGCGGGTGTATTTGCTTGGCTTGGGTTCCAATCATTGATTAACATTGGAGCAATGGTTGGTCTTTTACCGCTAAAAGGTATAACACTACCTTTCATTAGTTACGGTGGCACAAGTTTGATATTTGTAATGGCTGGGCTTGGTATTGTATTCCAGATATCTAGCTATACATCAATGCGAAAAAGTTCAATTTCGTTTGATGAAGAAAGGAACAATAATGAGAGTGATAATCACTGGCGGCGGAACAGCAGGCCACGTTACACCATTACTCGCAGTAGTAGATGAGTTAAATAAACAAAACTCTCAAATAGATATAAGATATATCGGGCAATTTGGTGATCCTATGCGAGCTATGTTTTCAGAAGCTAAAATCACCAATCAGTATTCTATATTAGCTGGTAAATGGCGTCGCTATCACGGACTAAGTTTTATTGGGCATATAAGTGATTTAAAAACTTTGTTTAAGAATATTAGAGATCTATTTTATTTTACCATTGGGCTAATACAAAGTACTTTGATCATGATATTTTGGCGTCCAAATGTAGTTTTTGTAAAAGGTGGTTTTGTTGGATTACCTGTCGGTTTAGCCGCGGCTTTTTTAAAAATACCAATCGTTACACATGATTCAGATACATTACCAGGATTAACTAATAGGATACTTTCAAGATACTCAAAATTAAGTGCTGTAGCAATGCCTAAAGAATATTATTTAGACTACTATAACGAATCAAAAATGAGATATACGGGTGTACCATTAAGGCAAGAATATTATAATATCTCAGCTAAACATACCGCTGGATATTTGCAAGAATTTTCAATTTTTGTTAGAAACAAAATCGTAACTGTTATTGGCGGCAGTCTAGGCGCTGTCAGACTAAACAATGCGGTGCTCAAAAATGTTGACAAGCTTCTATCGGATAAAGATGTTGTATTAATATGGGTAACTGGTAAGCGTCAATATCAACAAATACTTAGTTCGATATCGGCTAATAAAAATAGAAACAGGATAAAAATATACGCTTTTTGTGATGAACTATATAAAATATTAGCAATTTCGGATGTAGTGGTTTCTAGAGCTGGAGCAACAAGCATCGCTGAACTTGCAGAGTTATCAAAACCAACTATCCTTGTGCCTAATCCATATCTAGTTGGAGGTCACCAAACTAAAAACGCCTGTGCACTGTCCTCGGCTAAAGCCGTTGACGTAATCTTTGAAGACCAACTTTGTAATGATTCTGATATTCTTAGCACTCAAGTATTTAAAATATTAACCGATAATGATATGCAGAAACGGCTCTCAAACAATATTCATAAATTAGCAATTAGTGATTCTAGCAAGCGCATTGTCGATGCAATCTTTGAGGTATGTAAATAATAATGGCAGGTTTATTCAATAAAAAAAGGCGCTTACTAAAGCACAAGGA
>CAZIHK010000052.1:0-3689 GCA_964539035.1 uncultured Candidatus Saccharibacteria bacterium
CTGCAACGGTATAACTATACGTAGTGCCTAGTGTCAAGCCTGTATCTATATAGGTAGTAGTTGGGCTAGTGCCTACTTGTGTCCCGCCACGATAAATTCTATACCCAGTTACAGCTACATTGTCAGTAGAGGCTGTCCAACGTAATGTAATTGAGTTAATAGTGTTAGATGTTACGTTTAAGCCTGTTGGTACACTGGGTGCAGTGTTATCGATTATATAATTACCACCAGTCATTGTACCCAGCACGTTTGTCTGATCTAACGCTTTTACTATGGCAGATGTATTGGCAAAATTAATTGCTGCCGCACCGCTAGCTATAGTAGTAAACGTTATTCTTGCCACAACCTGAGAACCCGATACTGAGGGCGATACAGCAGCACTAATGTTTACAACCCCGTTGCCACCAGTTTTTTGAACAACCATATTATTAAAAACACCGACAGTCGTATCTATACTGACGAATTGCAATTTGGTTTGGTCATAGGTTAGATCTGCTTGAACAGCATTAATTAAATCCGATCCACTATTTTCTGTAATGGTAATCGTTAATGTCGAACCGACATTTAAGGCAGAGCTCGAAGGCGATATTGTGAACGTAGCTGTGCCAATAGCGCGGCTAAGTGTATATAGAACAGTTCCAATAGTTGCAAAAATTATTATGAACAAGATTGCGACAAAAATCTTAGGTCGATTTTTTATAAATGCAATACTTGTAAACTTTTTTTGATTTTGGGTGTCATTTGTTTTTGCCACAATAGCTTCTATCAGAGCGCCTCATTATTATAATCATCAGGATCCGACTTATCGTCTATAACAGATGGTTTCACTACTGTACCTACAGGCAAGGGATTGTCTGGTGATATTTGTTTGGGGGATTCAAACACAGTAGGTTTATTTGTACCAGACTCTACTGTAGTAACAGTTCCTGTTGTAGTACTATCTATACCTCCCGTAATTAAACTTCCAGATTTGTTTTTAAGTTTTCTCCATATAAACAAACCCAGAAATACTAGCACTATTAAAACTATCAATCCGGCAATTAAGTAAACTGCAGATGTAGATTTATTTACAGATTTGGCTGAAACTGCAAATTCTTGAGGCGTAGTTGAATTGGCCCCTTTAACATCTATAAACTGGCTAATTGTTTTGCCATTTATTTTTGTCTTAACCGTATGTTTACCGGCCTTAATATTTAAAAAACTAGCAACACCGGTTGCATCGGACACTGTTTTATTACTATCGTCAAGTATAACTTCTATTCCTGCCAAAGGCTTATTATTAGCATCAACTACTTTAATTGCTACCATATATCCCGAAGTAGAGGCTCCTCCCACGGATGGTTGTTGCCCAGTAGTATTTGTTTTTGTTGTTGGTGCGATACTAGTTGATGAACTCTGTGTTGGCTTAACTGTAGTTGAAGTATTCGTGGTCGGGGTGGTTGTTTTGGTCGTCGATGTTGGAGTTGGAGTTGGTGAAGGCGGGCTAATTGTACTTGCAAGGCTAAAACTACCAGCTGATACTACACCATTCCATTCATTATTCTGATTTGCTGATGCCAATATTGATGTTCCTGGCGAACCGTTATAGCAAGCATTTGCACTTTTGCCATATGATAGGTTGGCAGTACCAGCAGCTTTTACTTTAAAGGTTATCGTGGCGACTGCCTGACCACTTGATATATTTGATCCTAGAGTAGCGACAGAGATACAAACTGGCCCACCAGCTTTTGTGTCATTTCTTTTATAACCAAAGCTATCTGTTATGCTAGCTCCAACATATTCAATAAGATTAGAATCGTAATTTAAATCTATTTCTATTGTATTAACAGCGATGGAACTATTTACATTTATAGTAGAACTAAAACTATCACCTACTTTATAACTACCCGATGAGGGAACCATCGATAAAGATGCACCACCCGTCGCCGATGCTAGCCCGCTTGTAGTCAAAATCACTGCGCCACACAGAATCGATACGAAGGAGATTATGTTAATTTTTTGGAAGTGTTTCATGAGTTTTTTTGTTACCTAATTGTTAGTATATTTACTATTTATCATAATATCAACTTTTTGTAAATTTTAATTATATTTTTTTAAGGATTTGGGGTTGGTGCTAGTGATGGAGCACCTAATGTGAATGTATTAGTCAGGAATTGGAGTGTGTTTGTAAGGTCACTAACATAAGGCATTTTTTTACCGTAAAATTTATTATTTGATACTGAATTATCAATAGAACCGCCAAAAACATAGATACCTGGTGTCTGATTTGGAAAATAGTAAACATTGCCTGATACAATATTTAAAGTAGAGGGATTATAACCTGCAATATTTGGATGGCCAAAGCTTATCAGTCTTGTTTCTTGATTGAAGTTAATCGTAAAAGTATTGTTAATAATTTTATTACTTCCACCCAGCTCGATATTCATCAGTTCCCATGATTCGTTCATTTTAATTGTATTGTAAGAATATTCAGTATTTTTGGCTTTTATTTGTAAATGTCTTACATTCTTAATCGTAACTTCGCTTGGTGCTGTTAAATCAATAGTATTACTCTTAAAAACATTATTCTGAGAATAACCATAACCAGATGGACTAGACAATAGATTCACACCAGCTGACCCACTGCTACCTATGAACGTATTATTGGTTATTTGCATATCACACATTGGTTCTAAGCACAGGTCTTGTTGCCAAGGATGATCGGAGTCTAACCCATTACCTTTGAATAAATTACCACTAATAATCGAATTGCCACTCAGGCAATAGCCAGTTGACCAATTGTGAGCTCCAGCAAAGTCTAGATTAGTGCCATCAGCTGCTTCGAAAACGTTATTAATAAAGTCTATATGTTGAAAGCCCTGGACTTGCGTGGCGCCAGGTATATCATTTTGCCACACTTCAATATTCATTCTTGAAGAACCTGTATTATGCCCCGGCTCACCATTAGATACCCCAAAATGACAATTTTCAAATTTTATATCTGTCACATGGGTAGAATTAGCCGTTGCTCTTGCGTAAATTGAAATATTATTATAGTTAAGGCCATTCCCGTAGTTAGTATAGTCATAGACTGTGCCTAGGTTCCTTTCTACCTCGCAACCAGTAAAAGTAATGTTATGAATATAGTTATTAGCTCCGCTATCGGCTCCTATAAGAATCACTTCTTGATGACCACTTGTGTCCACGGCACCGCCACCCCTAAAATGAGTATTAGTAATATCAGTATATTGGGAATTTGTAGTGAACTTAAAAGTAGTACCAAGATCACCAATCTTAAGGTTTGATATATTCTGATAGCTGCCGGCACTAACTTGACCTTTAAACCATGTAACTGTCATGCCCTCACCTTGAATAGCCAGTTTAGATTGTTGGCTACTTCCGTTGGGTATTACTAGGTTTGTAACTTTATAAATGCCACTCGGTACCCAGGCTATCTTGTTCTGTGTTACGGCTGCATTAAAGGCAACTAGTAGTTTGGCAGTATCATCAGTTACCCCATCACCTTTTACACCATAGTCTTTTACATCGATTGAATTAGCTGGTTGTCCGGTTGGAATAGGTGTTGGTGTAATAGTTATAGTCTGTCCCCATTCACTAGCTACTATAGATAGATCATAGATATTTATTGTAGAGTCATTATTGGCATCACCTTGGGCATGAGTGACACTTGTCTTACCCCAATTGGTAGC
>CAZIHK010000053.1:0-6238 GCA_964539035.1 uncultured Candidatus Saccharibacteria bacterium
ATTCGTCGGCAGCGTCAGATGTGTATAAGAGACAGGTTATAAAATATCTAACCCAACAATTTATGGCCGTATGAGCGACGAAGAGCTTTTGGCATTATTTACGGGTTACGGTTACCAGCCACGGATAGTCGATGGTACTAATCCTGAACACATAGAGCATATTCATAAACATATGGAAGAGGCCTTAGATTGGGCATATCACACGATTCATAATATTAAACGTAGCCACCAAAGCGTGTCACCGCGTATGCCGATGATAATAATGCGAACCCTAAAGGGCTGGACTGGCCCTAAAGAGTTTAACGGTCAAAAGATAGAGGGTAACTGTTGGTCGCATCAAGTAGTGCTAATGGAGGCAAAAACAGATCATAATCAGCTTAAAATGCTCGAAGAATGGCTAAAATCCTATAAATTTGAAGAATTATTTAACCGCGAAAGTGGCTTTGGCGATTTTGTTAATAAAATAATGCCAGCCCACGAAAAGCGATTGGGGGCTACAAGGCACGCATTGGGTGGCGACCCTGTTTATAAGCCTTTAGAGCTACCAGATGTAGAACTTTTTGCCGAAGACGCTAACCGTCCTGGAACAATGGGTTCTAGCAGTATGCGTCGTGCTGGTTTATATATGTCTGAAGTCTTTAAGCTAAACCAACAGAACCACAATTTTAGATTTATGTCGCCAGACGAAACCTATTCTAATAAGCTTGACGATATATTCGCCAATACTAAAAGGGCATGGGTATGGCCACACAAAGAGTGGGACAAAGACATGGCTATAGATGGACGAGCGATGGAGATGCTTAGCGAGCAGACTTTACAGGGTTTAGCCCAAGGCTATGCCTTAACCGGTCGGCACGCAGTGTTTGCGTCTTATGAAGCCTTTATTATGGTTGTTGCAAGTATGGTAGACCAATATGCTAAGTTCTTACATCACTCGCGCAAAATTGAGTGGCGCGGGCCAGTCGGCTCAATCACCTACATATTGACTTCATCTTCGTGGCGCCAAGACCATAATGGTTTTAGCCATCAAAACCCTGGTTTTTATGATGACGTGTTACATCGTGAGGGTGATTTTGTAAATGTATATTTTCCGCCTGATGGTAATTCGACACTAGCAGTTTTAGAAAAGTGCTTGTCGTCGAATACTATGATAAATGTTATTGCTGCTGCAAAAACTCAAGAGCCTCGTTGGCTTACGCCGATCCAAGCCCGTGAATCACTTCGAAGTGGTGTTTCGGTGTGGGATTTTGCAAGTGATGATAAGCCACAAATAGTACTTGCCGGGGTTGGTGACTACCTTACAAAAGAAACACTTGCAGCAATTGACATTATAAAAACCGAAAGGCCAGAGCTACGCTTGCGTTTTGTAAACATTATGACGCTTAGCAGTAATGGCTTGGGCGAGGCTGGTAGCTGCCTGACGAATGGGGAATTCCACGAGATTTTCACTAATGACCAGCCGGTAATCTGTAATTTTCATGGTTACCCAGAAACCTTAAAATCTATAATTTATAACTACAGTGAGCATCCTAAGAGATTTGCAATACATGGTTACTGCGAAAACGGCTCAACAACCACACCTTTTGATATGCACGTCCGTAACAAAACTAGCCGTTACGACCTAGCGATAGATGCTTTTGAGCGGGCACGCGACTTGGGGTTGATTTCTTACGAAGATGCCGAAAGCTTAGCTATCAAATACCGCAATAAAATTGACGAAAACGTGTTTTATATAAAGCAAAACGGTGTAGATTTACCGGAGATAGACGTATGGCAGTGGAATCGTTAGTACTAGCAGTAAACCCAGGTAGCTCGAGCCGCAAGTATGCTCTTTACAACAGAGAAAAATTGCTAGTTAGTCTACATTTCGAGCACGAAAACAACCAAATAGTTTGCACAGTAGATACAGGTAGTAACTGTTATAAAATTGATAACCCAATAAATAATCTGGAAGACGCACCAGCCCAAGTTGTACCAATTATTGAGCAAGCAAATGTCGTAAAAAATGTAAATATTAAATGCATTGGATTGCGTGTTGTTGCGCCCACAAGCTACTTTTTAAAAGACCATTTACTTAACGATGAAGTATTAGCTAAATTGCAATATTTAAAATCTAGGGCTCCGTTGCATATTGGTGCTACTTTGCAAGAATCTGTACACTTAAAAGACTGTTTTAAAAATACCCCAATAGTACTAGTTAGTGATTCGGCCTTTCATATTACTAAGCCAGATACAGCCTGGAACTATGCTATTCATCTAGAAGATGCCGATAAATACGAAATTAAAAGATACGGTTACCATGGCATATCACTGGCCTCTGTTGTTAGGCGATTGCAAGAACAAAACAAACTGCCAGAAAAGCTAATTATTTGCCATTTGGGCAGCGGGTCAAGTGCCACGGCAATACTAAAAGGCAATAGTATTGATACAACTATGGGCTATTCACCACTAGAGGGTTTGATGATGGCAACTCGCAGTGGACCCATGGATGTAGTTGCCGCTATAACCTTAAAAAATGCCATGGGCATGGATGACCCAGAGTTCGAAGATTATTTGAACCAAACTAGTGGTTTAAGGGGGATTAGTGGTATATCTTCTGACGTACGTACTTTGCTCAATAGCGAAGCATCTGGTGACTATAGGGCTGGTTTAGCGCTCAGGATGTTTGTATACCACATACAAAGGGCAATTGGCAGCCTAGCGGCCAGTATGGACGGTGTTGATGCGTTAGTATTTACAGGTACCGTGGGTGAAAGGTCTATTATTATTCGTAAAAGGGTAGTTAGTGGGTTATCATTTTTGGGTTTTGCTATAAATGACGAATTAAATGATAAAATAACCGAGCCAAAAAGCCTATGCCGTATTAACCCGCGCACCCGCAATAAACCAGTTTATGTAATAAATACCGACGAATCTTTAGAGATTGCCCACAGGGCATTGGCAAATATTAGCTAAGTTCAAACATAAACAAAAAAACACCCCTTAAGCAGGGGCGTTTTTAAAATACATGATTTATGTTAGTTGTTTTGCTTTGCTTTTACTAAAGTGCTTGCACCTAAGGCTATTAGTATTAGTGCTAGAGCAAAAATTACATTGCTGTTAGCACCTGTGCTAGGCAATGTAGGCAATACAGTAGTGGCAATAGATGGGGCTACAGCTATGGCAGGAGCCCATTCTTGCACACCAATAGTATTAGTTAGCGCAGTAAGCGAAAAATTCGTACGAGAGAAGGCTGCAGTATAGGGAATAGTTTTATCTACACTGCTTTTACCAAACGTAAAATTATCGACGGGGTATACTGTACCAATAATAAATTTACCATCCGGCGAAAAGAAGGTAGGTACAAAATCTTCTTCTATTTTGTAAGTAGAATTATAAGAAAGCTGGCTTATAAGCTTGCTCGTACCATCAAGTGTACTCACATAGTAATAATCGCAATTCCCGGCGGATCCAACGTTAGAATAGAGTACAATTAAGTTATATATACAATCATCCATACCAAAATTAGCTATGAGTATTTGGCTGCTGTCTGGCGAAACATCAATAAAAAATGGGTACTTAGGGACGAAATCACCTTGCAACACAAGAGGGGTACCTTCGGTTTCTCCGGGTGCTACATAGTATAAGGACCCACCTAATTCACCGGGGCAACTAGTGTAATAGATTGCACCATTTTGGGCGTAACCACCGTTTAAGCAGTAGTTAAAATTGTTACTAGATACAATCGGGGTCCCAACCTTATTTGTAACGCTATTAAATATCAATAAAGCGCTTGCATCATCTTCTGTACTATTATTGAAAGCAAATTGCGTTAACAAAACCAATTTACCATCTGGTGAGTATGATAGGCTGGGTACCCAGTTATTTGTCCCGCGATCGTCATCATCCCCATCTACTAACAATGTTTCAAGGACAAAAGGCTCGTTAATAGTTGGAATAGGTAGACCGTTATTATCAACGGTAACCTTATTTAATACAGCGCATGTACTAACAGGGTTAGTTAGCCCACAGTCAACTGTCGGTGGATCTTCAGTCACTGGGGTTACTGTTGCATAAACAATATCGTAATTGTTTGATGTTGTCGGATCAGAGATTGTTGCGGCTGTTATCAAATCCGTAGAAGTTGCAGCTGGTAGATCGTTTGGTGTGCCGTCGGCTTGCGAAGTAAGAACACTATTTGGATCTTGGCTATCCGGATTGTCAATATATATGATAGGGCCATTTTCTTCGCCCGCTAAAGCTGCGTGGGCTTTTGGTGTTGCTGTATATAGTAGGCCCATAACGGAGGCTACTATTAATAGCGGATACAAGTATAAATACCGCTTTCTCATTTTTGCTCCCCTGATTAACTTAGTAATGTTTATTTTGCACCCCCATTTAAACCTGACTCTCGAAACCTCCCATATCATGTAAAAAGACGCTACACTTTTTCTTGTTAACCAATTAAAACCAACAAGGAGAAAAGCAATGCGTCTTTTACGAGCCCATCATATAACAAACCTAGTAGCAGTGGTAGATGTTTTCTTACCAAGAAAAGCAGATAACCCGCAAGGTGGACGGCCAGTCAAGCTTCATATCAATGAAACAATTGCGCTACTACTCTTTAGTAGTATGGTTGCTCCTCAGCGCACCCTGTCTGGCATCTATCACTGGGCGCAAGTTCATTACTACCGTAAGTTTCATCTTCCAGCATACAGTTCGTGGATGCGAAAGTGTCACCTAGCACTATCTGGCATGCTTGCTATCCTTGATCAGTTGTTGATCAAGGATACAGCCATCCGTTTTATGGATAGCACTATGTTAGAAGTCTGCAAGTTCGTCCGAGCTGACCGGCACAAAGTCGCCAAGGGTGTTGCCCAGTTTGGCAAGAACTGGCAAGGTTGGCACTATGGCTTCAAACTTCATGCTGCTTGCAATTATAAAGGCCAGCTTGTCGCCGTCTACTTTACTACAGCCAATGAAAGCGATAGCCAACAGATACCACACCTTGTCAATGATGCCACGGTCGTAGCTATTGGTGATGGTGGTTATACTGCTTCTGTTATGAGCAGAAAGATGTGGCGAGAACATCATGCTTATATCCTGTCGCCACCACATCCTAAACAAACTAAAAAAGTACTTGAGCGCTGGCAACTAACACTACTACAAGCTAGACCACGAATTGAATGTGTATTCGATTATCTCAAAGAACATTTGCTCCTGGTCACTTCGTTCCCAAGAAGCGTGAACGGCTACGCCGTTCATTACATAAGAACTTTACTGGCTTACCAGCTTATGTGGGGGTTTTGAGAGTCAGGTTGATAGTTATTGCTTTATTTTTATTCATTAAACTAATATAGCGAATCAATTATATTCTGTATAAAAGGGCCAATTAAGGGCACTTGGTTAAATAAATTTAATATCCATATGACAATAGCAATAACAATTGTGCCACCCAAAAATATACCAAGCCCATAGGCAATACCTTTAACAAAGTTGTACCAAAGCAAACGTTTTACATTGCCAGAACCAGAGGCAAAGATATCTTCTAGCATTCGGCCCATCTTTTCGTAGTCTTTAATTGATTTTATTGTATTATTTGCCATATTTACCTTGATTTTACACTGTAAAGTATATTTTTGCATTAAAAAAGACCCTAACCTTTGGGTCTATCGTCCAGAGGGGCGGGGCTTAATAAGCAAGCCCCTGCCCCTTCTGGGAAGTTCTACGGGTTTCTAGGTAAAAAAGTGTGTGTCTTCGTCTTGGAGCTGAAGATTAACCTCAGCTTGGATTAGTGACAAGCATTTAGCAGCCACAGCGTCGGTGACGATTGTGTCTACCGAGCCGTGTTCGCAACAAGAACAAGATACGATGATGTTGCCAACGATTGTGTTGCCCCAGTATTTGACATCGCTAGGGCAAAGCAGTTCGGGGTGAAGATCGATGGCTTGGCGTGCGCTCAGCCCCGTACGGGCTGATAGCTTGGTTTTGCCCCTGGCAATCTCGTCGTAGGGGTAAAGCCACTTGTCGGAGTCACCTATTAATCTATAGGCAAGCTCCTTGTAATTCAAGGCACGCTTGTCATCGATCATCGAAATGGATATGAATGCTTCGGGCTTGGAGATAGTACCATCTTCGAACAAGATGTTTAGGATCTTCACCCCAAACCCCATGGTATCTTCTACCATCTCTTGGGTAAGCAAAGTCATTTTTACTCCTTAAAGTTCGCTGGGGTTTACCAGAGTCCACAGTAGAATGG
>CAZIHK010000054.1:0-17041 GCA_964539035.1 uncultured Candidatus Saccharibacteria bacterium
GTTTAGGGATCGCCGCTCTAATTATTGTAGCTGCCGTATTACTACCAATCTATAGTCTTGCTGGCAAAAGTGTAATTTAATTTTTATTACTTGATAATCTTTATAAAAGATATATTATTAAACCAAGGCTTAATAAGCATAAGAATAAAGGGAAAGGGCATTAAAAATGTTAAAGAAAAACCACGAAGGCTTCACGATCATAGAAGTCTTGATAGTGCTGGCAATTGCCGGCTTAATAATGTTAATTGTATTTATGGCAGTACCGGCTCTGCAACGAAACAGCCGAAACACTCAACGTAAAAATGATATATCGGCGATACTAGGCTCAGTAGCAGAGTATGTAAGCAATAACCAGGGCGGTCTACCGAAAGGCACTCTTGGACCTACTTTTAGTGCTAATTTCGTAGGGACTGCTCCTAAGTTAGGCTATTACGTTACACCTGAAAATATTACATATTTATATTCGGCAACTCCGCGAACGGGAACTGTATTTTTACCGCCCGGAACAACTGATACAGTTGCAATATATAATTACCTAAAGTGCGACGGCAATAAAGGAACAAAAGACCAAGCTACAGCTAGAAGCATTGCGGTTCTTTATAATATTGAAGGTAGTAGTGCCGAAGTTGCTCAGTGCCAAGAAAGCTAATAAAAGCAAACAAAAACCTAAAAAAGAGGTCAATTATTGACCTCTTTTTATGTTAGCATAAGAGTTAATGATATATTTTGTGCTTTTTATGCTTGGACTATGTTTTGGCAGCTTTATAAATGCGCTTGTTTGGCGTATATATAAAAAAGAAGAACTAACGGATGGTGATCATAAGTCATTAAAATCTAAAAAATCTGACTCTTTAAACTACGCTACCGGAAAATATTCTATTTTGCATGGTCGGTCTATGTGTCCTAAGTGTGAACATCCGCTTAACGCAAAAGATTTAATGCCAGTTATAAGTTGGCTATCATTGAGTGGCAAATGTCGTTATTGCAAAAAAACTATCTCTTATCAGTATCCATTAGTAGAGTTAATAACTGCCGGACTATTTGTTGGTTCGTATGTATATATGCCACTAGGTGATTTAATGCACCCCGAAACATATGTTTCTCTTATAGCTTGGTTGATAATTGTTGTTGGTTTAGTGGCATTGGCAGTTTACGATGCCAAATGGATGATTCTGCCAAATAAAATCCTTTATCCACTAATTATTTTTACAATTTTATCCATAACATTAATGGCAGTGCTTTTCGGTACTACATTGGACAAATTAAGTATGTTAATGCTGGCAGTCATTGTTGGATGTGGCTTTTTTGGGCTTATTTATGTGGTATCAAAAGGTAAATGGATTGGTTTTGGGGATGTAAAGTTAGCAATTTTGCTTGGTTTGCTTGTGGCAACACCTTTAAATATGTTTATAACAATATTTTTGTCATCTGTTTTGGGCATGATTTGGATTATGCCGTTAATGCTTGTCAAAAAGCTAAAACCAACTAGCCACATCCCATTTGGACCATTTTTAATAGCAGCCTGCATAATAGTCGTAATATTTGGCCCAAATATCGTTGATTTATACCATAAAATATTTCTTATTTAAGTATTAAGCTTATGTTATAATTTTAACAATGGCCATTCATAAGACAAAAGGTTTTACCATAGTAGAAACGATGCTATTTTTGGCAGTCAGCGGAGTATTTTTTGTGTCAATATCTTTGATAATACGAGGGCAATTAGTGAAACACCAAACTCGTGATGCTATAGAGCAGCTAGAATCTGTCGTCAGAGTTGCCCTAAACGATGTAAATAATGGTTACTATCCTGAAGTGGGCAATGGATTCAGTTGCAATGAGTCTGGTGTTGTCAAGCCATTACCAAATAACGTTCCTGATAATCGAGGTACATCGTTAAATTGCTTGTTAATCGGCAAAAGCATAACATTTAAAGCGACTGAATTAACGGTTGATACTTGGATTGCTCTAAAAACTATAGCTAAAAGTGATAGTCTTAATGGCATGAATAAAATTAATCAACTTACAATGACAATGCCATATAAATGGGGTATCAAAAAGACTCCAGCCACAGCTGTTACTTACTATATTTTTAACACTAATTTTGGAGCTGATAATCTGGAAATTAATGATATATATGTATACGGGGAGTCAACAGATGCTTTTGTGAGTGGATCTCAAGCCACAACCATATACAAAGCCTCTTCTGCTGGCTTACCTGCTTTAGATCAATTGACAGATGGAGCAGTTTGCTTTGAGAAGGATACGAATAGCAATATGAGCTTAATTATTGCTGAGTTTAACAGTTTAACCGTTAAAACGGATTACTTAGGCAAGGATTGTTAATGAAAAAACTAAGCAATAAGCAGGTTGGCGAAACGATAGTAGAGGTGTTGTTAGCCATTGCAGTGTTAGGCTTGGCGCTAGGTGGGGCTTATGCTATTGCCAATAGATCGAAAAATACTATGCAAGCCAACCAAGAACGATATCAGGCTCAATTATATGCTAATGGTCAGGCTGATAGCATCAAGAGATACGTTGTTGACCCGAAAAATAAAAAAACTGTTGATAAATTTTCGAAAAACACTTATTTTTGCATAACTCAGCCACCATCTTTAGAATTGAAATTAATGTCTACACCGCCACCCACAATTTACCCTTCCGAATGCCGTCAAGGCCTAACTAACTGGCCAGATATGTACAGTATAAGTGTTAAAAAAATTACCGACTCAGACATAAAGCCATATAAATTTTTTATTGAGGTAAGCTGGGATAGTTTGGTTAGTAGCACTAAAGATAAGGTAAATTTGGTCTATGGCTTATAACAAACAAAGAGGTTTTACTATTATTGAATTAATGATAGCTATTACGGTATTCACAATAGCCATTATGTTAGTAACAACTGGCGTTATACAGCTTGGTCGTTTATATCGACAGGGTACCACTAAAGCTAGGCTATTAACTGCCTCTAGGGAAATACATGCACAATTTGTTCAAGATTTACAATATGCTGCAAAAGATTTGGAAACAGCGACAACAGCTGCAAATGAAAACGCAATTTGTTTAGGTACAACTAGATATAGGGTTGTAACTGATATAAATGCGTCAAACTATGGTGAGCTTAGTGTAGATAGAATACCTCGCCCTAGCCCCTGTGGTACTGTTGCTAATACTCCTGGTAGTATTACCCAAAAACCTTTGGGTGCTACTACATGGCCTCAAAACGGTGGTAAGGCTATAATATTCAAAATCGACAAAAGCCCCCCACCCCTAAATGTTTACTCACTTGTAACTAGATTTGTAACTGGAGACAAAGATTTGTTTATTGATGACAACTATGATAAATCGTGTAAGTCAGGTTCTGGCAAGGAGTATTGCACTGTGATCGAGTTAAAGAGTATAATAGTGAAGAAGGTTTATAATTAAAATGAAACAAAACAATAGTCAATCTGGTCTAGCATCAATCATGTTCACTATGTTTATGGTAATAGTAATAAGTTTGCTGGCTATTGGCTTTGCGGTATTAGTTCGTAATGACCAACGCCAAACACTAGATAAAACTTTGTCAAACCAGGCCCAATATGCCGCCGAAGCTGCCATTAACATGAAGCAACGTAAACTAACAGATGATCCAACTGCAGCTGATCCCGTGAATGTTCGCGACAACAAGGATGATTGTTTTTTGGATAAGGAAATAGTCAAATCACCTTTGATAGATGAACTTCCGGGTGTCCAGGTTACTTGTTTAACATGGACTTCTACTCCGAAACAACTGATATATAACAACGTAGGCTTAAGTCCAGTTTCAGTACCTATTAAGACCACTAGACCAATCACACAATTGTTTATCAGTTGGAAAACAGTTCCACCCCAGAGCACATCAGCTAAAGATAATAATCTAATGTTGCAATCTAATGAAAATTCTACACTGCGTATTGTCTACATGGCTAACGAGATTAAAACTCCAAGCAACCCCAATGATGAACCAAAGACTGCATTCTTACAGCCCAGTACTGTTGCAAATAATAGCAAATTTCTCCCGAACGACAATGGCTATCTGTCAAATATAACATGT
This sequence comes from uncultured Candidatus Saccharibacteria bacterium, assembly GCA_964539035.1. GTDB lineage: Bacteria > Patescibacteriota > Saccharimonadia > Saccharimonadales > CAIOMD01 > CAZIHK01. Next base: position 4,076 of record CAZIHK010000054.1, read on the forward strand.
ACTAATGATGGGACATGTAGTACAGATATTGTTAAAATGATAACGCCTCCCGGTCATAGCGGTGGTGGTAGATTGGCTATCTCATCATTAAATGGTAAATCTAATATTACAATAACAGCATTTAATGGTAACTGCGATAATTGTGGCTTACCATTTAAAGATGCTCAGGTAGCTATTGATGCTACCGCAAAATCGCAAGACGTGATTAGGCGATTAAAGGCTTATATGCCTCTAGAAAGAACTACTTGGCATCCTAATGCTGCTGCGGTTGCCGATAGACTATGCAAAAATTATCGGACAGATGGTAGTAACAACGATAGTGTATCGTACCCTCCGATGGTATCTAACGATTATTGCCAGCCCTAGATTATAAATATTTATTATTATGAAAGCGTTCGTGTACGCTTTTTAGTTGCGGGTCAGTTACATGTGTATATATTTGGGTGGTAGCGATGTTGCTATGACCGAGCATGGCTTGCACAGACCGTAAATCGGCACCATTCATTAATAAATCAGTGGCGTAACTATGGCGCATGGTGTGTGGGCTGACGTGTTTAGTTATACCTGCAAGTAGTGCGTAGCGGGCAATCATCCTTTGTACGCTACGGGCAGTTAATCGTCGATAATCGCCGGTCGTGGCTGCTTGGTGTTTGCCACTATAACTTATAAATAAGGCAGGTAAGTTGTCTGTACGTTTGTTCATGTATATTTGTAACCAATCGGCCGATTCTTGGCTTATAAAAACTGGCCGATCTTTTTGGCCTTTACCGCGAACCATGAATTCTTTGCGTTGTAAATTTATATGAGTCCTATTTAACCCAACAAGTTCGGATACTCTCAGACCAGTACTAAATAGTAGCTCTAATATGGCTCGGTCTCGTAAACCGTTTTCATCTTTAGTGTTTGGCTGCTTTAAAAGTCTTTGTAGTTCTTCTGTGTCTAAAAAGGTAACCTGGCTGCGCTTTACGCGGGCAAGTTCTATTTGGTCTGGCGCTAAAGCTTCGATACCGCGCTTATGACAAAATTTTAAGAAATTTCGTAGGGCAATTAAATGATAGTTTTGGGTTGATTTACTAAGCTCATCGGCTCTATCACTACCAAGTTCGTGCAACCAGAGCCGCCATTTACGTACTAGATCGGGGTTGATGTCGCTGACATATATATCACCGGCATAGTCTAGCAAACGAGTCAGATAATGTTTGTAATTTGCTATAGTATTTTTTGAACGATTTTGCTCGATAGCTAGATATTCTAAATAGTCTTTTATAGCTTTTTGGGCTTTCATATTGTATATTGTACGACATCCACCTCTGTATTGCTAATAGTTTTACAACAGTAATTATGACAATTTGTGCTAAAAACAACATATTAATTGAATACATTATTAATACATTTAGTATTAATAATCACATCTGTTAAGATGGTAACAATGTCTTTAATTGATGCTATCGTACTGGGTTTGGTACAGGGTATAACAGAATTTGTACCAATAAGCAGTTCTGGTCATTTAGTTATTACTAGCCATTTGCTTGGTGTTGCCAGTGCTTTTACTTTTGATGTACTTTTAAATTTCGGGACACTGCTGGCGTTAATGATATTTTATAAAAATCGTATTTGGTCAATTATCAAAAGGACTCTTCGTGGTAAAGAGTGGTCTTTGCTAACTAAAATAATTATTGCCACAATCCCAGCAGTAGTATTTGGTATGTTATTTAAAGACCAAATACAAAAGTTAAACGAAATGATATGGGTAGTTATTGTGATGTTAATAGTTATTGGTATACCAATGATTTTGGTCGGGAAAGCTAATAAGTATGCCGATAATCGTGAAATAGAAAAATCAGTCGGTTGGAAATCGACATTAAAAATTGGTGTTGCCCAAGCGCTGGCATTAATTCCGGGTACTTCACGTTCTGGCATAACAATATTAACTGGGCTTAGGAGTAATTTAAGTGCTGCTAAAGCTGCCGAATTTAGCTTTTTGCTGGCTATACCAATAATTACCGGAGCTACTTTAAAAACTTTGTTATCTGATGGTGGTGTTGCTTTCGTTAAAGATAATTTTGCTGCCCTAGCAATTGGTAACATTGTCTCTTTTGTAGCCGGTATTTTAGCGGTTAGTTTTTTAATAAAATTTTTATCTAAGCGCGGTCTGAAAGATTTTGGTTGGTACAGCATTGGTTTGGCGGCTATATTAATTATTTTTAGCCTAGCTGGTATTATTTAAGAGGAATTTTAAAGGCAATAACTTAAAAGAGGGGAATAAATGGAAAAAACACTAATAGTTTTAAAACCAGACACCGTGCAGCGTGGCTTGGTGGGTGAAATAATTACAAGGTTCGAAAAGGTGGGCCTAAAGATTGTTGGTATGAAAATGGTCAGCCCGAGTAAAGAACACTATCACAGACACTACGAAGAAATTGGTAAAATGATAACCCGACGTGGTCAAGATAAATTCGATTGGACACTAGACACTATGATGCTAGGTCCAGTTGTAGCAGTTGTGCTAGAGGGCATCGAGGCAATAAGTTTGGTGCGTAAAATGGTTGGTGATACAGAGCCCAAAAGCTCTCTACCAGGTACCATAAGAGGTGACTATTCACACATAAGCTACGGCCATGCAGATAAACACCAACTAAGTATGCCAAATATTATTCATGCTTCTGGCGATACAAAAGACTCCAAAGCCGAAGTCGCCCATTGGTTTAAATCAAGCGAACTTTTTAATTACGAAACAGTACACGAAAAATTTACTTTGCGGACGAGCAAGCACAAATAGCAACTAATTTAAATAATTTTGGTACCCCGGGAGGGACTCGAACCCCCGACACCCACCTTAGGACGGTGGTGTTCTATCCAGCTGAACTACCGGAGCATAAATTACGTCTATTAGTATAACATCTTGCATCTGTTCACTTACTTAACCATTATGAGTACAATATCAGTTAGGCTATGGCAAAAAAATATTTTTCAGACCAATTTGATGACGAAGAAATGCTATTGTTATTTCGCAAGCATCCAATCGTGATGCGACGCGAAATCGTAATAGCCTCGATAGCTATGTTATTGCCGGTTTTATTTACGGGGGGGCTGACATTTTTTAGGCCCGAAAATCCACCATCAATCCCATTTTTTTTTGGGAGCCTTGCCTTTGGTGTCTTACTAGCCACGTTAATCATGTTCTATGCATGGATGGGCTGGCATTTTAGTGTTTACATTGTCACTAACCAGCGCTTTATACAGAGCCTGCAAAAAGGATTATGGAAACATAGTGTCGTAGACATAGGGTTAGATAAAATCCAAACTATATCTTACGAAATCAACGGCCTGCAAGAAACATTACTTGGTTTTGGTACAATAGTCATACAGACATATGTTGGCGAGCTAGTGATACATGACGTACATAAGCCGAGCCATATCCAAAAACGTATGTCTCATATTTTAAGAGAGTTAGGTTTTAATAATACGAACCCACCAATGTTAGATTAAATATTTATGGCAAAAAAATCGCAAGTTTTACCAGATACATCCAAGTCAAGGCGTTTTTTGCATCCCAAAGTTAGGCGCAAACAGTCTGTTAGCGAGCCAGATGGCCAAGTCCCGAGGATTACCAACGAAACAGTTACTCAGCATCGTGAAGAGGTTTTAAGTGGGGCCCGCAAGTATATTTACCCACTGAGACAATCTAGGCATAAAATTGTACTATTTACAGTTGCAATATTAGTTGCTGTAGTAATTGGTTTTATGACTTTTACGCTTTTAAATCTTTATAAATGGCAATCTACCTCGGCATTTATGTATCAGGTTACAAAAGTCTTGCCTCTACCTGTAGCACGATTAGGCAATAACCTAATTTATTACGAAAATTATCTATTTGAGCTAAGGCACTATATACATTATTTTGAGACCCAGCAAGATGTTGATTTTACCACCGATCAAGGCAAGGCTCAGTTGGCGGAACAGCGTAAAAAATCACTAGAAAATGTAGTTAATTTTGCTTATGTAAAAAAATATGCTAAACAAAATAACATCCACGTAAGCCGCGACGAAGTTGATTCCCAGATAGAGATATTAAAAGCTCAAAACAAGCTAGGTAGTGACAATAAAGTTTTCGAAAATGTATTAAAAGATTATTGGGGTTGGACGGTAACTGATTTTAGACGCAGTATCGAGCAAGAGCTTTTGACTAATAAAGTGTTGCACGCATTAGATACTAAAACAAAAGCTCGTGCCGATAGTGCTCTTGCTGAAATAAAGGCTGGTAAGGATTTTGGAGCAGTAGCTAAGCAATATAGTGATGACCCAGCCACAAAAGAAAAGGGTGGAGAAATGGGTTTTTTGATTAGCAAAACCGATCGTAATATACCAACCCAAACAATAGATGCACTTTATAAACTTAAGACAGGTGAGAACTCAGGACCTATAGATATCGGTTATGGCTTAGAAATTGTAAAGAACTTAGGTGTACAGGGTGATAAAATCCGGGCAGCACGTATATTTTTTGCATTTAAAGACATTAATTACTATTTGAATGACTACAAAGACAAGCAAAAGGCCCAAGTTTTTATAAAGACTTAGAATTTTTGCGCAGTATAAATTGCCAAGCTGTTGCTTCCCTGATAAAATAACACTCGCAATTGAATAATTCGTACCTTTACAATCAAATTTTCAAACTAAGCCTTTATAGCTGTTTGAAAATTTGATACGGGCTCGTGGTGTAGAGGCCTAACATGCCTCCCTGTCACGGAGGAGATCGCCGGTTCGAATCCGGTCGAGCCCGCCAAGAAGCTTATGCTTAAAAACAGAGGTATTTTGCCTCTGTTTTTTGATATGATAGCGAACATGAAGATAGCTTTAATATATGATCCGAAAGGCAAGTATGGCCAGCTTTTATGTAAATGGCTAATTGAAGATGGTAATGATGTCGATGAATATAGTTCGTTACCAGAAAACTGGCAAAATATTGAATGGTTAAAATATGATTTAGCAATCCCGCTAATAACAATCAAAGACTATGTTAGTGACAAATATAATCGTTTTAAATTAGCGAAAACAGTAGAAAGTCTGGGAGTAAAAACGACCAATAGCACATGTTCAATTGCGTTATCTTCTGATAAATACGCTACATACAAAGCATGGGAAGCCCATTCTATTGAACAACCCAAAACCTATCTTTTAAAAGAGCTCCATGATTGGCCGAACAAGGACAAAACACCAATGATGCTTAAACCTGTGCTCAGTCATAGTGGTGATGGAATTTCTTTAGTTAGTAATTATAAAGATGCTTTATTAAAATCAAATAGCTATCCGTTGGGCATGATATTGCAGACCTATGTTGAAAATCCGATTTGCTGGCGATTAATTGCTTGCCCAAATAATATAGTTATTGCTTATCAGAAAATTTTAAATGGGGCTACAGTCGTCAACATAGGTAAAGGGGCCCACCGTTTGTACTCAGAACCTGACGAGAAGCTAGTAGAATTAGCAAAAAGCTGTGTAAAAGCATTAGGCGGCGGATTAATGGGTGTAGATATTCTTGAAAAAGATGGTGTGTATTATGCATTAGAAGCGAATGTTCCGTTCGGTATTGATGAGAATAGTAAAAAGCTTAAGGAGAACTTACTGACTTACATAAAGTCTTTGGCTCGATAATTCTAAAATCCGACTCTATATCCCGCCAAGAAGCTTATGCTTAAAAAGACTCTTATTTTGTTTAGGAGTCTTTTTGTTTCACTTGAAGAAACTGGACAAAAAGCCAAATGTATGCTAGTGTATGTTTATCAATCAAAAAACAAAAAAGGAAAAAATAATGTCAGAACTATCAAGAACAGACAATAAAAATGTAGCTCCAGATATAGCCGAAAAGGCAAAAGAAGTTTTATCAGCTGCCTTGCATCAAAACTGGAGAGAAGATATACAAAAAGGATTTTTAGATAAAGGAGAATCACCAGACACGCCTAGATTAAGAGTGTCAAAGGACAAAACTGAGGCGCAAGATTTGGAGTGGTACAAAGAGCAGGAAGAAAAGGGTGTAGTATTTGATATAGACCCTGAAAGTGATAAAAGATTAGTTAATACCAACGTGCCTTATGAAGAATTGTCTCCAAGTTGGCAGGGTGCAAATAGTGGTGCTGCTGAATTTGTGGTGGATGCACTAGTTGAGGGTACAGAGCATGGCGAAGACATTGCTGATGAGGAATTCATACAGAAACTTGCATCTATGATTCATGATAAATGGATGGAGGATAATGCTTGGGACAGAGAAAATAACCCACAGCTATTTGTACCATACGAAGAGCTTGAACCCAAAGAGCAAAAAAAGGACGCCGACCAAGTAAGGATTGCTCTTGCCGCATTAGGTTATTAAAGATTTTAAATCTTTAATACTAATAAAATATATAAATAGGATGAGCATTGGCAGCCATCCTATTTGAAAATAGGTAATAGTTCGAAAACCCGACTCTATACCCCGCCAAGAAGCTTATGCTTAAAAAAGACTCTTACTAAGGTAGGGGTCTTTTTGATTTACGCCAGATTGACAAAAAAACAAATATGTGCTAATGTGTATATTATGAATTATGAAAATAAACCAACGAAATCAGATGACTTAACTGACGAAGAATTTATTGATAGAAGACGTCAGCTATTGGAAGAGATGCGTAATATTGAATCAAACATTGCTAAGCAAATTGGTGTTTCGGCTGTTGAGGTACGAAGCATGTTAGAAGCGAGTAGCGATGTTCATGTAGATAAACTGGAACATGGTAATGAAGAGACATTATCTTTATATCACCGAGCTGCAGAATTAAGTAGCAGAGCAACTTACCGTGAATTGGCTTTGGACTCAGAAGAAGCAAAAGCTTATATTGAGGGAGCCAATAATGTTGAGCTAATGTCAGACTTAGCGAAACTAGGATATAGAGGATATATTATCAGTCCTATAGATCCAACAGACAAAGGTTATAGAGAAGAGTTCTTCGGTAAAGTTAATTTAGTCAGAAAACAAGACAGACAGCAAAGCTAAGTTGTTCTAAATTCCGACTCAATATCCCGCCAAATAAAGTGCCCCATCTTGTATGGGGTATTTTATTTGGTCAGACTTTTCTTCAGTAGTGTCCAAAGTACGGGAGTGTTAATATTGCATTATGAAGAAATCCCACAGGGTAACCATTTTAGTCATTTTTGCTATTCTGCTACTCATAGCTACGCAAATAAAAGCGACTTCTCACCCTGTCGGTGGTTGTTATCAAACAGATATGGGTCAATTGTGTGTTGACGGTATAGAATATGGAGTAAATTTCGGATGGCCCGTCGTGCTATTAACCGTAAGTGGGAACGTAGCGATTTATTTATCTGCCATGATAATTAGACTGGTTGCCTATATATTACTGTTGTTAGTACCAATAATTTTTGTTGTCATTTTACTTATAACTAGGTCAATACAAAAAAATCATAGAAGATAATTTTGATACTGACTATGACACTGTAATGGTAATTCGAAAATCCGACTCTATATCCCGCCAAGAAGCTTATGCTAAAAAACAGAGGTATTATGCCTCTGTTTTTGCTATTATCATTTTATGCAAATAATAAAATCTGTTACAGAAAAAGAAGTTTTTGAACATTGGAAAAAAGTAGAAAAAATGGTTTCTTGGCCAGGCAAAAGGACAAACATTGTATCTATATTCGAGAACTACAAAGACCTAATTTGGTATTCTGGAGAAATACAGATAGATGATTTAGATAATATGTTTATTATTTCATCAAATGATTGGAAGATAGACGGACTTTGTGTCCCAGATTTTAAATTGGCTACAGCAATAAATAACTTTATTTGTTTGCCAAACAAAACCGCTAAGCACAAAGACATTAAGCTCAAACAGAGTATATTTAAATCAAATTTAAATGGTTTGGATAAGACATTGATTATGGTTGGCCCTAGCAAGCTTGGCCCATTTACTATAATTGAAGGTAATAAAAGATCAGTGGCATTAGGTAGTCTGCAAAAATTAGTAGGATTAAATATATATCTAGGTATTTCATCTAATTTTTGTGATTATATTTGGTCAAAATATTCCAAATAGACTAATCTATAGTTCTAAAATCTGACTCTATACTCCGCCAAGAAGCTTATGCTTAAAAACAGGGGTATTCTGCCTCTGTTTTTGCTATGATAAACATATGAAAAATAAAGACGATGGGATAAGTAATCCAGAAAATGATATTGTTGCTAACCCAGAATGTTCAATTCAGGAGTTGCTTTTAAGTCAAATTGAGCCGATTCAATAAGGTTTTGTGCCAATTGTAGATAGAGAAGATCTTAAGAATTATGTTGAATTACCGCTACTAGGAATTTGTGAAGAATTGTACGACAAAGGAATAGTGACCGTTGCATCATCGGCTAATAAACAAGATATTGATAGTGGATATTGTAGTTTGCTAATAAACTTCGAGAGTCTGTCAAAAGAAAATAAAGACATTGTTCAGAGTATTGCAACTTGTATCTTAACTACGCCAGAGGAAGAAGAAAAAAAAGCTTACTTTAGCTACTTTGATGAGCAAAACAAATCCAGACAAATATGGATAACACCTGATACTAAGGGCGGTCATGGTGGGTACGGAAGACGCCTACAGATAATGATACAGGCCAACAGTCAATCTACAGCTCTCGAAATCCAATCATCCTTCAAACAGGTTACAGATTTGTTTGTTGACCAATCCGGTATTATGTAATCGTTCTAAAATCTGACTCTATATCCCGCCAAGAAGCTTATGCTAAAAAGAAGTCTTTTGTAAGGCTTCTTTTTTGTTATATTTATCATATGGAATTATTTGACGAAGTAGATAAAAACGACAATGTCATAGGGACAACCAATAAAGTAGATTCTCACAAAACAAGTAAAATACACAGAATAGTCGCTATATATGTATTTGATAAAAACGGTTTGCTTTATGTTCAAATTCATAAAACCAGCGGTGGCTTGTATGACAATTCTATCGGGGGACATGTGGCTAAGGGGGAAAGTTATGATGAAGCGGCAATTCGCGAAGCAAAAGAAGAGCTTGGTATAGTACAAAAACTTAATAAAATTTCGGTGTTTTACTCTGACGAGACACCAACAATAAAACATATGATTTGCTTATATGAATGTGTTGTTGCTGATGATTGGAGATTTGTACCAAACGATGAGGTGGAAGAAATAGTACCAATGGAAGTCAATGTTATTAAAAAAATGATGAATACAAACAGGGAATTATTCACAGGAGGGTTTGTTAATACTATGAAAGAATATTTGAGAATCAAAAATTAGCAAATCGGGCTTAATACCAAAATCGGGAGTCTCTCCTAATCTGTTGTTCTAGAGAATAAACTACAGAGGATTGTAATAGTGCGTTGTTTTGAACAGCCCCTGTGTGGGATTAGCCTGTCTTTCCAAACACCAAACCTGCCATCAAGTGGGCTGGTTGTGTTAGCTACTTTGATACCACTTTTCTGTATGTAATCGTGTTGGTAGGTAAATAGATGCTCGAGGTTTCTTGCCAAGCTGAAGTAGGCTCGCCGGGTTCTTTCATGGGCATATCTTTTAGTTACAGGATCACGCTGTTTGAGCCACCTCCCGTGTTTGTTGTACCAATCCGCCAAAGCATCTCCAAAAGCCAGCTCGTCTGTCCTGGCGAGTGTCAAAGCAATAGCTCTGAGCTCAATGTTCTGAGTCAGTCTTGGCTTTTTGGTCAGGCACCTGGTCATAGACATCAGCTGGTGAAACTGACAGTGTTGGACGGGTATACCTCGAGCTTCTAGCATAGTACGAACACCTCGTCTACCGTCAATCGTGACCGCCAGAATACTGTAACCCATAGACTCAATCGTATCTGTTGCGACCTCGTAATCTACAGTTCGTTCGGTATGCTCCAGTACAGCGTAGTACAGTACCAGATTCTCTCCGAAACGTACGTTTGCGTAAGGGTCTATGGCGACTAATATGCCCCAACCGTCAAAGTAAGTTACATCCATAATGAGGGCTACTGTACGGGGCTTTTGGATGATGTGTGGTGGTGTATAGGTCTGAAGTTGCATACGTATGCAACTAACGCTTTTCTTGCACTGCTTGGCTAAGCTTTTAACCGTTAGGCCATCAAAGGCGTATTGATCCCAGAGGCGATCTAGGCCTCTTTTTGGTCTAACTTTAGCCGTCCAAGATTTGTGACAATCGTGGCAATAGTATCGTTGTCTGCCGTTTCTGACACCTATTCTCTTTACGTTGATACAATAAAAATACGGGCAGCGTTTAGCTCTCATATTGTTCTCCTTATTTGGTTTGCACTTTTAAGGATATATGAGACTAGACCTGTCCGTATTTAGCTATTTATGTTCTAATGGCATCCCGATTTTGGTATTAAGCCGTAAATCGTTCTAAAATCCGACTCTATACTCCGCCAAGTTTTTAAGGCGTTATGGACCCCATTTTTGGGGTCTATTTTAATGCAAAGACTGGACATATAGTTAAAAATATGCTAAAATATAATTACTAAAATCAGGAAGTAATTAAAAAATGAGTGAAGTAGATAAAAATAAATCTGAATTTGGTTCTAACCCTGAAGATATAATTGTCTTTAATGAGATGGTAGCAACTATCAAGAATCACAATGAGCAGTTTTCGTTAGGGACAGCTATGGCAAAGGCTTTGTTAGACCATGTGGATGAGTCGGTACATATACAGGAGCTAGTTAAGGCTGGTGCTTCACAACAAGAAGCACGACAGACTGTAGATTTTGTTGATGAAGACAAAATTAGTTATACAGAAGAAGAAGAAATGGCGCGTTCGATAGTTGGTGTAATCAATGCTCCAATTCTTGAAGTAGTTGGGTTAAAACTATCTCCCCTACATAAGACAAGCACAATTATTAGTAAAAAAGGTGAACAATCAATAGGTAAAGTTCGACTGCAACTCGATGACGGTAGTAGATTTAGTAATTTTCTTCTTTCAATCAATCCAGAATTACAAAACGATGATTTCAAACAAAATATCGAAGAGGTGGTCAGTAATCTAATTGACGAAACAGCTGATGCAATTGCAAACAATAAAGAGGATAAAACAACTAACGAAACCCTAGCCTACGGAAAGGGAATATTAGCAGGTATGGAACGTATAGGTTTGGACAATTTGGCCAGTTATAGCAAGCTCCGAACGCTATATGATCATGCTCAAAAGGGAGATGTCAAAGAATATGTACTTGCGGACAAGATTGGTTTATTGAAAGAACCAGGTAGTAACAACTATGGCCCTTCAAGCTGGCAGCAGGATTGTACATCTGAATATTTAGATACTCACTGGAAGATGATTGTTGAAATTCTTAAAGAAACTAGAACCAACCCCAGAGCAAAAGACTTCTTCTTACACCTACTACAATCAGCACAGGCATCTTTAGACTACGCTAAGACGGATTGGGTAAAGTTAAAATCAGAGTTAGGCGATAACGATAAATATGGCGAAGGATTTGATGATGTTTTTGAAACTATTGGTCTAGAATTGATTTCTCTTTCTTCTGCTGAAAAAGAAATTGAGTAGAACAGAATAATCTATACGCAGTTATTTACGTAATCGTTCTAAAATCCGACTCTATACCCCGCCAAGAAGCTTATGCTTGAAAAGACTCTTATTTATTGTAAGGGTCTTTTTGCTTTACTTTAAGAAAATAGACAATATGTCAAAAGTATGCTACAATACATCTATAAACTAAAAACAAAAAATGACAACTTTAATAAAAGAAAAAGCACCTGATTTAGAGCTAGCTGAACAAGACGAATTACTGCCAGTAGATGATTCGGCGAGATTATTGGGTGCTCTTGTGGTAAATAAAGAAATTCAATCTCCGGGGCATAGAAGATTTAACATTCAACCAACTATCGAGCAAACTTCTTTTGAGAGCGAAACTACACAATCTTTCTTTAGTGAGTGGTGCCATGCCAATGATTCAATAGAACCAGAAGTTATTAGCCGTTCCGAATGGGATGAAAAAGTAAAAACTGGGATCCTACAAAAAAGACCAGACGGAAAGAAGTCACTTTATATACCTAAAGATTTAAAGCTGTGGGAAATGATTAGCTTAATAGAAGTTATCGACAAAGATACTTTTACAGACAAACCCGACAGACAAAAAGAATCAGTAGAAAAACTTAGTAAGCTAGGTAAGAAATTCCAGAATGCCGGTATATATCTAGCCCAAAGGGCGGATTGCATAAATGACGGTCGTGAAATAGCCGAAACGCTTGCCGAAGAGTTCTATAATTACGGCCTATCGCTTTCAAACAGAGAGAAACCAGAAGAACCTATTAAAATAGATGAAATAGCCACAATACAGTTATCAGAGCAAGAGCTTACTCAAATTGATCAATTTTTGGCAGGCGATACTTTGTATGAATCTAGGCGAGCAAAAGCCGAAAAAGAAAGCCAGTTACATCCAGAAAGAAAAACTGAAATATATGAGGCCATGAGGCAAAAAACTATGTCTCAATTTTTTAGAGTATCAGAAAGAGCATTTGTCCTAAAAGGTGCCGATCAGCTAGGTCAATTAAAAGAGAGTGCAACCACACTAAAACCATGGCAAAGCGACATCTCAGCACATGATGCTTTTATCGAAAGAATAGAAGAGTCTATGTCTCGGCAAATAGAAACACCTAAAAGAGAGACGAACTCAGCAATCTTTAGAAGAGGCATGGAATTATTACAAAAAAATATGCCGTTTGATGAATTGATGAAATATAAATACTTTAAAAATTTATTAAGCTGGCAGAACGGCGAAAAAACTCTTAGAGAAGCCCTGCAAATTGACGAGATGAAAACCGAACTCGAAGAAGTCAGAAAAAGTGGCGATATCGAAAAGATCAGCCAAAAAGAAAGAGAGATTGCAAATAAAATTCAGATTGCAATTTGCGGATACAAATATGGTACTAATACATCAAAC
>CAZIHK010000055.1:0-3330 GCA_964539035.1 uncultured Candidatus Saccharibacteria bacterium
TAATAATTGTGGGTATCGGCATTTTTGGTGTTTTTGTTAATCAATTTGTTAAATACCAAGGCTTAAAGCGCATTGAGAGACACCAGCATCGCAAAGATAAAAAAAGTAAAAATTAAAGTAGCTGATTAATTGATATAATACCGGGCGATGGCATACACTCTAATTTTGGGACCTATGAAAAGCGGCAAGAGCTTAGAGCTTATTGCTCGTGTTGCCCCATATAAATTTGCCGATAAAAAAGTTGTTTTTGTACAGCCTGAGATGAATATCCGTGACGGTAGAATAGCCTCGCGAGCTGGTATCGGTACCAAAGCAAAAAAAGTTAAAACCTTAGAAGACGTCAACGGCAAGTTTGATGTTATCGGCATAGATGAAGCCCATATGTTTGATGAAGCTGATTATATAATTATTAAAAAATGGTTAAAGGAGGATAAAGAAGTTGTAATTAGTGGCTTAGACTTAGATTATAGAGCAAAAATGATACCAATTATTAAAAAATTGCTAGAACTAAAACCAGATAGAATTATTAGTAAACAGGCTGTTTGTCAAGTGTGCAAAAATTACAGTGCAAATTATACTCAGATTATCAAGAATAGTAAGCCTATCTTAAGTGGCTTGCCTGCTATTGTGCCCGAAGACGGTACATATATATATGAGGTGCGTTGTCGTAATTGCCATATTACAATGCAATAAAATATAAACCACTTTTTAGTAGCAAATTAATTTAGCTCTTGCGCTAATAATTCTTGGAATTTTCTACTAGTTACCCTATTATGCGATTCTATTATCCAGTTTTTTGTGTCTTCATCAGCAACTTGGTCTAATTGTTGAGGAAACTCTTCTTCTATTAATAATTTACAAACTTCAGGCTGGGCAAAAAATCTAAGAGCTTCACCGTCTTCTGTTTCGTGTAGTATGTGGTTATAAATACCATCACCTTCTTCAAAGATTCTCAATCCGGTATTTTCCCACCTCAAAAAAAGAGTTCTACTGTCTGATTCATAACGTATTTCTGGCGAAGTTCGCCTTTCGAACATTGATTCTTCTGGGTTTTCGATTGTCATCTTTACCATTCTTTAATACATGGCTATCATTTGCAAGCATAAACACCTTTAATTCTTTTAAAAGCAAGCGCTAATTCATAAGATTAGCTCAAGGACTAAACCCCAATAAAATGCTTAGCCCTAGATACAACAACCCCATGCATAAATCTAGTATTGGTCACTAGTCTGTTTGAAGTGTGGCAATACTATACAACCAACGATGCTAGTGCCTATAGCCCCAACCTGCCACCAGATCAACAAGGTTATTAGCCTATAGCTATTACTGAATCTGGAGGTGATACATCAGTCATAGCTGGTGTGACAGTAGATACTACGCCAGTTAATCCTAGTAGTCCTTCTACAGTTGCGATATCTACCAGCAATGGATCCAATATTGGAACAAGAGTAATACCCTATACTCCGGGTAATGGAGTCTAATCAACAGCACCAGCCACACCAGTAAAACCTGTTGTACCACCACCCGTAGTAGTACTACCATCTATTGAGTATGTTGCGAAAGCAGATGGGGCAAGACTTGGACCTTTGGTAAACGGAAACTACTGTACTAATTATGTTTATAGTAATGGTTAGAGCAATGTAGCACTTACAGCTTATGATTATTAAGCTCTTGCATATTAAGATGAGGCATTTTGATTTGGAACTGGTTGCGGTAGTAGTGTACGAGGTTTTTCAGCACCAAATTATACTTTTTACTATCAAAGCAAAAACTATTATTCGACAAATACTCAATACATTGGCAATGTAAGTAGTATGGATTACTATTGGCAACAATGTCAGTATTCGTATAGACCAAAAAGATCCATATATTGCCTATTATTCATACTAAGCACCCGAACATTTATGCGGCGCAAACGGAACACCATGCATCACTAAATACTAGCAACTTTTTGATATTTTTTGGATCAATATTTATAATACTGTTAACTAAAAAATTATAGACCCAGAGTTTTATCATCTAGTTTAGTGGTGTTAAAATCTTTAGCGTTGTCTAAACTGTTTAAATCTTGACCTATGGATGTGTTTGTTTGTTGCAAACCCAAAGATGTAGCTGGAGCTGGTACTAAGGATTGCTCTGTGAAAGTTTGTGGCTTTTCTGTACTTGTATCCTTTTTTTTGCCCATTGAAATAACAACAATAATTATCATTGCCAAAATTGCCACCCCAATAATAGCCCCAATAATAATCATTTTTTTAGGTATGCCGGTTTTTGATGATGACGGGCTAGAATTGGGAGTAAAATTTGGTATCAATGTTGGTCTAGTAAGATTGGGGTTAAACTCTTCCATATTATTAGGTACGGGATTTGGTGCGATTTGTTGCGGTTCTTGATTTGGATACATAACTTTATACCTTAATTAGGGTTAGTTTTGGGCGTTAATTGTGTAACAAAATCATCAATTGTAGGCTTAACTGTATTAAGTACGTAGTTATTGTTATCTGCGGTCTGATTATAGAGCTCTGTGTAATACGTCCTAGCCGTTTCTAGAAGTGCTTTAAAGCCTATTATATCGGCTTGGCAATTTATCACTGCCAAATCATCAAGTGTCTGCCTAAAATTCGCACCTGTTGTCTGGAAAGCAGCAATTTTTTTAACATATTCTGTATGTTGTTGCTCGAACTTAAAAGTGTCTTTATTGGCAAGTTTGAGCTGGCCAACCATAACCCAAAGCTTGGCATCTATCTTTTGATATATAGAGTTACGTTCATTTATGATTGGCTCAGTATCGTGAATAAGAGTTGTGATTACTGCTTGTGCAGCTCGACATTTTTGGATTAAACGCTCTTGGACTTTTGGATCTAATGTTATTTTTTGTTCGCTTTTGCGTAGAACCAATCTTTGGTCAAATGTACTACCCGTTGGAGGAGTAGACGGCGCGATGACTGCCAATGCACTACCAGTTATAATAACAAGCATAAAAACACTAGCCAAAAAAACTAGTCCCTGTTTCATTTGTATTTGTACTCCATGAAGTTATTTTAGCATAACCATGATGTAGTGATGCCAAATACTAATAAATTTATTTTTTGATACAAAGTCATGGTCATAATATATTGGCAGAGATTAGTGCTATATTAGTCCATCTTTTATCAGTGACGGCATAAGCTTAGTGGCTAACCCAAAAGAGATTTTAATATCCTTATTTATAAAGTTTTCTTTTGATAGCCAAGCAATTTTTGTAATTTCTTTATTTGGTTCAATATCCCCTTTTATCTCAACAATAAAGTTTTCAACTTCTTGATCTGTTTCTTTTACTATATATGATAA
>CAZIHK010000056.1:0-8550 GCA_964539035.1 uncultured Candidatus Saccharibacteria bacterium
ATCGTGGGCAGACATTTCAAGAGTATTTGGACACTAAAGCTGTCAAAGAAGAAGAATACCGAGAAACCGAATTAAAACCTGCTGCTATGGATAGATTAAAAGCCGGTATTGTGCTAAACGAAATATCTGACAAAGAAGGTATAAAAGTTACGCCCGAAGAAGTAGACATTCGCATACAAATACTAAAAAATCAGTATAAATCAGATGCCAAGATGCAAGCCGAGCTAGATAAACCAGATAACAAGCAAGAAATTGCTCACAGATTGATTACCGAAAAAACAATCTTAAAAATTGTTGATTACAATAGCAAGAACTAGCACTCGGCATTGACGAGTGCCAACATAGTGGTACAATAAATATTATGAGGAATGTACTTATCCCAACTGTCATAGAAAACGATGGTCGCACAGAGCGTGCTTATGATATATATAGCCGTTTGCTAAAAGATAGGATTATTTTTTTAGGTGAACAAGTAAATGAGCACACTGCCAACTTAGTAGTAGCCCAGATGTTATTTTTAGAGGCAGAAGATGCCAAAAAAGACATTGTATTTTATATTAACAGTCCTGGCGGAAGCGTTTATGATGGTTTGGCGATATATGACACCATGAATTACGTAAAATGTGATATCCAAACTGTTGGTGTAGGTTTGCAAGCTAGCATGGGTGCTTTTTTGCTTAGTAGCGGCCAAAAAGGTAAAAGATTAATATTGCCAAATAGCAAGGTGATGATTCACCAGCCTAGTAGCGGCACTCGTGGCAAAGTCACTGATATGGAAATTGATTTGAAAGAAGGCTTAGCTGTAAAGCGTCTCTTGAATGAGATTTTAGCCAAGAATACTGGCCAAAAGTTGTCACAAATTGTAAAAGATGCCGATCGAGATTACTGGATGACCGCAACAGAAGCCAAAAAGTACGGATTGGTTGACGAAGTTATAGCAAAACGATAATTAGTATTTGACATTCAAAATATAACCCGTAAACTATTAACTAAGAAGTAGTATAAGACGGGCAGTGCTCGCGTGCCTCCAATTCGCAGCATTAAAAACCCCCGCTTAGTTGAGCTTCGCTACAAAAACAACGATATCAACTAAATAACGGAGGAGTCTCCCTTTTTATGGCCAAGCCTGCCACGCACAAGAAGACCGCAAATGTCGGTCGCACCTTTTATACAAAAAGCCAAGACATAGAATTACCAAATTTAGTAGACCATCAAACCAAAAGTTTTAATTGGTTTGTAGAAGAAGGTTTGGGCGAGTTATTAGCCGAAGTTAGTCCAATAGATGACTATACCGGTACAAAATTATCCTTGAGTTTCAAAAGCTATCGCTTTGAGGATCCAAAACTGACAGAATCAGAGGCGCGCGAAAATAACGTTAGTTTTGATGCACCGCTAAAAGCTATTGTGGAGCTAACCAACAAAGTTACTGGTGAAGTTAAAGAACAAGAAATCTACCTTGGCGATTACCCTTGGATGACTACCCGTGGGACATTTGTGATTAACGGTGCAGAACGAGTTGTTGTTAGCCAGTTAATCCGTAGCCCGGGTGTATTTTTTAAAGCCGAAACACATGGCGGGCACAAATTATATGGAGCTAAAGTAATACCAAATCGTGGTGCATGGTTAGAATTCGAAACCGCAGCTTCTGGAGCCATGTATGTCAAAATTGACCGTCGCCGAAAAATTGCTGTTACAACCCTATTAAAAGCATTGGGCATGAGTGAAACTACAATTCGTGATGCCGTAAAACATGTTGATAGCGGTAAAATAAATTATGTTGATGCTACTCTAGAAAAAGATCCAAGTAAAGGTAGTAACGAAGCACTAATCGAAGTTTACAGACGTTTAAGGCCAGGCGATTTAGCTACTGTCGAAAATGCTCGGAGTTTACTCGAGAACATGTTCTATAATTTTAAGCGTTTTGATTTTAGCCGAGTTGGCCGTTACAAAATCAATAAGCGTTTAGATCTCAAAGTACCAAACACTGCCGAAAACCGCGTAATGCGTCTTGAAGACCTAATAGCAATTATCGCTGAAATAATGCGATTAAATAACACTCAAGAAGACGGTGACGATATTGATAGTTTGGCTAACCGACGCGTTAAACTAGTCGGTGAGCTTGTACAAAGGCAATTCCGTATTGGATTACTTCGCATGGAGCGTAATGCTAAAGATCGTATGAGTATGAGTGAAATTGAAACTGTTACCCCAGGTCAGCTAATAAATGCTAGACCAATTGTAGCAGCTGTACGTGAATTTTTTGCTTCATCTCAGCTAAGCCAGTTTATGGATCAAATTAACCCCTTGAGCGAGTTAGCTCATAAAAGGCGTTTAAGCTCTATGGGCCCTGGTGGCCTTAGTCGTGAACGTGCTGGATTTGAAGTACGTGATGCCCATGCTACTCACTATGGTAGAATTTGTGCCGTAGAAACACCCGAAGGTGCAAATATAGGTTTAGTACTAAACATGGCTAGCTATGCTCGTATTAACGAGTATGGTTTTATCGAAACACCTTATCGTAAAGTTATGAACTCGGTGACAGCCAAAAATGCGGCTGGCCATATTGCAGGCATAGATTTAGAGGATACTGAGGGTCGGACTATTGTTAAAAAAGGTACTGTGGTTACAGAAGCGACCGCCAAAAAGCTAGAAGCAGTCAAAGAACGAGTTACATGGCCAATTAGGGCCAAAGTTACTAGCGAAATTGTTTATTTAGATGCCAGCGAAGAAGAAAAAGCAGTTATTGCTGGCGCAGGTACTGAAAATGAAATTGATGAAAAAGGTCACTTTGTTTGGGATCGTGTATCTGCACGTAATTGTCTTGTTGCTGGTGAAGTTGACTCACACGAAGTTACACATATGGATGCAGCTCTAAAACAAATTGTAGGTACATCTGCCGCATTGATTCCGTTTATCGAAAAGAACTATGTTTATCGTAGCCTAATGGGCAGCAACCAACAGAGACAAGCTGTACCTTTAATTAATCCCGAAGCTCCACTAGTTGGTACAGGCATTGAAGGTACAGCCGCCAGAAACACCGGCCAAATAATTTTTGCCGAAGCTGATGGCAAAGTAGTTAAAGCTACCGCCAGCGAGGTAATCGTAAGTTACAAAAACGTCCAAAAAACGTATTATCCTTCACATTTTTTGCGAAGTAACGAAGGCTCATCGATCAACCAAAAAGTTGTTATTGATGCAGACCAAGAAGTAAAAGAAGGTGATGTACTAATTGAGGGCATGAGTATACAAGGTGGTGAGCTTGCTCTAGGCAAAGATTTGTTAGTAGCCTTTATGCCATGGAATGGTTACAACTTTGAGGACGCGATTATCATTAGTGACAGGTTAGTCAAAGATGATGTTTTCACAAGTATTCATATTGTTGACTATATGACAGAGGTTAGAGAAACAAAGCTAGGACCAGAAATTGTAACTCGTGATATCCCAAATGTTAGCGAAGAAGCGCTTCGTCATCTGGATGAGGACGGCATTGTTCGTATCGGTGCCGAAGTCCGCCCAGGTGATATATTAGTAGGAAAAATCACCCCTAAGGGTGAACAAGAGCTTTCAAGTGAAGAGCGATTACTGAGAGCTATCTTTGGTGAAAAAGCTAAAGAAGTTCGTGATACTAGCCAACGGATGAGTAACGGTAAACATGGCAAAGTTGTAGGTGTAAAAGTCTTTAGTCGCAGTCTTGGCCACGAACTTAAGGCTGGTGTAATAATGCAAATACAAGTATTCGTTGCCCAAATGCGTAAAATTGCAGTCGGTGACAAACTGGGAGGTAGGCATGGTAATAAGGGTGTCATTGCCCGGGTCTTACCAATCGAAGATATGCCGTATAACGAAGATGGAACACCAATAGATATAATATTGAACCCACTTGGTGTACCCAGTCGTATGAATATTGGCCAGTTATTTGAAACTCACTTAGGTATGGCAGCTATGGCTCTAGGTATTAAAGTTGCTAGTCCACCGTTCAATGGAGTACCGATACCAACAATTCGCGAACTTCTAAAGAAAGCTGGTTTGCCAGAAGATGGCAAGCAACAGCTTTATGATGGTCATACAGGTGAACCTTACAAAGAACGAACAACCGTTGGTGCTATGTACATGATCAAGTTAAACCACATGATTGCCGACAAAATTCATGCACGTTCTACTGGGCCATACACTATGGTTACTCAGCAGCCTTTGGGCGGTAAGGCTCAAAACGGTGGTCAGCGATTTGGCGAGATGGAAGTATGGGCACTAGAAGCCTATGGTGCAGCTGCAACGTTGCAAGAAATGCTTACTATTAAATCTGATGATGTTTATGGTCGCGCAAAAGCGTATGAATCGATAATTAAGCAGACAGAGATAGTCGGGCCAAAAGTTCCTGAGAGCTTTAATGTTTTGGTCAAAGAGCTCCAAGGCCTCGGCTTAAAAGTAGATTTGGTTGATTTAAGTGCAGGTGAAGCAATAGATGCCGAAGATTTGCTTGAAGTTAATATACAAGACGAAGCGGCATCAATAGCAGAGTTAGAGGCACCTCAAAACACGATAAACGATTTGGACATAAGCGAAGATATCGTAGCCGATGAATTTGTCATGCTAGAAGAAAGTGGAGAAGAAACGCCCACTGTGACAGAAGAGCAAATTGCCGCAGATATAAACGAAGAGGAGGGCCAACAAGATGCGTAAATACTCCCACGGAACAAATATTGCAGATTTTGACGCTGTTAGACTTGCAGTAGCTAACGCGTCTGATATTTTAGACTGGAGCTACGGTGAAGTAACAAAGCCTGAGACTATCAACTATCGTACCCAAAAACCAGAACGTGATGGTTTGTTTTGTGAAAAAATTTTCGGGCCTGTAAAAGATATCAATCCGCATGATGCCAAATATAAAGGATTGCGAAGCCGTGAAGCTGCTGTTGATAAAAACGGCGAAATAGTCACAAAGGCTATAGTCCGGCGTGAGCGAATGGGCCATATTACATTAGCTAGCCCAGTAACTCACATTTGGTTCTTGCGGGGTACACCAAGCGCTTCAGGCTTAGTACTCAATATGACTATCAAAAACCTAGAACGTATTGCCTACTTTGCTAGCTATGTGATTTTAAGTGTAGACACCGAAAAACGAGACCAAATGCTGCTCGATAAAGAAGCCGAAGCAGCAGCTGCAAAAATTGCAATCGAATCAAGATACGAAAAGCTAGCAGGCGAAGATGAAAAGGCCGATGTTAAAACTTTGGCAGCCGAACGCACCAAAGAACTCGAAGAAACTCTAAAACAGTACGAAATGCTAAAAGCACAGCTTGAAAGTCTGCAGACTCACGCTCTAATAAGTGAAAACGACTATCGTTCATTACCCGAAGACATGCAAGACATGGCTAAGGTTGGTATGGGCGGTGAAGCGATCAAAACCATGCTAGAGAGTGTTGATTTAGGTGAGTTGATCATTTCTTTAAGCCAAGAAGTCGAAGAAGCCAAAGGCCAGCGTAAAAAGAAGATAATGAAACGCTTAAGGATTCTAGAAAGCATGTTACGGGCGGGTATCAAACCTGAGAGCATGTGCTTATCAATATTACCTGTGATACCTCCGGATTTAAGACCTATGGTCCAGCTTACTGGCGGGCGCTTTGCCACCAGTGACTTAAACGATTTATATCGTCGTGTAATTAATCGTAACAATCGACTAAAAAAATTGATAGACCTTAACGCACCTGAGGTCATTAGGCGCAACGAAATGCGCATGTTGCAAGAGGCGGTTGATGCACTAATTGATAACAACACTGCACGTAGCGGTCGTGCGGTATCCAGTAGCGGCCAACGTCGAAGATTAAAATCTTTAAGTGATATGTTAAAAGGCAAGCAAGGGCGATTTCGCCAGAACCTGCTTGGTAAAAGAGTAGATTACTCTGGGCGTTCAGTTATTGTTGCCGGTCCGGAGCTAAAGATATTTGAATGTGGTCTCCCTAAGATGATGGCACTTGAGCTATTCAAACCATTTGTGATTGGTCATCTTATTGCAGAAGAACATGCCCATAATATTCGTTCAGCAACCAGATTAATCGAACTTGGCGACATCACTGTTTGGGACGCGTTGGACGAAGTAATTAAGGGCAAATATGTGCTCTTAAATCGAGCACCTACGTTGCACCGTTTAGGTATCCAAGCCTTTCAGCCTCGATTAATTGAAGGTAAAGCAATCCAGTTGCACCCACTCGTCTGTAAAGGCTTTAACGCTGACTTTGATGGCGACCAGATGGCTGTCCATTTGCCTCTATCAGACGAAGCTCAAAAAGAAGCTAGGGACATTATGGCTTCGGCAAAAAACATACTTAAACCTGCTGATGGTACGCCAGTATTGCATATCGAACAAGATATAGTTTTGGGTGCCTACTATTTGACTTATGCTAAGTATGAAAACGAAAAACCCATAGACTACACAGATGTAAACGAAGCTTTGATGGCTTACGATGAAGGAGTCATTAAACTGCAAAGCCCAATAACAGTAGACTTTAGAGACGATAGACAGATTACTACGCTAGGTCGTGTGTTATTTAACGAGTTATTCCCAGCCGATTTCCCATTTCAAAACGAGGCAATGCCTAAAAAGAAGATTCAAAAAGTTATGGCCAGTGTTTACGAAAAATATGGCCAAGAAAAAACCGCAGAGATTGCTGATAATTTGAAGGACTTAGCTTTCCATTTTGCTACCGTTTCTGGGATATCTATGGGTATGGACGACTTCCCAGAGGTCGAAGGGGTTGGGGAGTTGATCGAACACGGCGAAGAACGTGCAACAGAGATTAACGACCAGTTCGAAGCTGGTTTTATGACCAACGACGAACGATACCGTTTGACAGTAGAAAATTGGATGAAAGTCGATGCCCAGGTAACACAAACTTTGGCAGAACAGCTAAAAACCCAACACAACTCTATGTCTATAGCTGTTACATCTGGTGCTCGTGGCAACATTGGACAGATGAAAAACAGTGTTGGTATGCTTGGAGTAAAATCGGACACTAGTGGTAAAGCCATTGAGCTACCTATTAAAGTAGGCTACAAGCAAGGTTTAAGCCCTCTAGAATACTTTACAGATACAAGAGGCACTAGAAAAGCGTTAATTGATATCGCTCTAAAGACTGCTGACTCAGGCTACTTAACTCGTAGGCTAGTTGATGTAAGCCAGGATGTATTTACTGTAGATGAAGATGTTGAAGACCCTGGTTTTGAAGTCCACAGGAGTGATGCAAACGAAATTGGAGTCAACTACTCTATTAAATTAGAGGGTAGATTTACTGCAGAAGACGTAAAGATAGACGGCAAAAAGATTATCGGTAAGGGTGAACTAATAACCCGATCTGTAGCCGCCGAAATAGAAAATAGTATTTTAGATAGTGTCAAGATAATGAGTGTATTAACAACAGGAACTGTTAGGGGTATTAACCGAAAAAGTTATGGCATTGACCCAGCTACCGGCCAATTAGTTGCCAATCGTCATCCCGTAGGTGTTATAGCCGCCCAAAGTTTGGGCGAACCGGCGACTCAACTTAGCCTAGATTCAAAGCATCGTGCCGGGGCAATACTAGCTGACGAAACTGCCCAAGGTTTGAATCGTGTTGAGGAACTATTTGAGGCTCGCACTCCTAAGGGCCAAGCATATCTTTCAGATGTCGAAGGCGCAATAAGCCTATGGGAAGATGGCGACCATTACATAGTTCAAATTACCGGTCAAGAAGAACAATCGTTAGTTTTGCCCCTGAACCAGAGAGAACCAAGTATCGCTGACGGCCAAGAAGTGTCTATAGGTGATGTTATAGCTACCCGTAAAAATGGTGGTGAGCCACTAATCGCAAGTATGGCGGGCAAGGCAACTGTTAAAGAAAAAGAGATTACAATTTCACCAAAAAGCCAGGCTGTTGTTAGATATGAAATACCTGGTTTTAAGCAGCTAGAAGTAAAAGATGGGCAAAAAGTTGTAGCTGGCGATAAGATAACAAGTGGATCGATAAATCTTCATGATTTAATGCGATTACAGGGTGTCGAAGCGACTCAACGCTATATTATGAACGATATTAGTAAGATATTCTCGACTCAAGGTCAAAACATAGCAGATAAACATCTAGAAATTGTTGTTAGACAAATGTTTAGCCGAGTATCAATAGAAGACCCTGGTGATAGTAATTTTGTTACTGGTGACATTGCCAGTAAAGCCGCAGTTCTAGAAGCCAATATTTTCCTTGTAGCCGATGCCAAAAACCCAGTCCAATTTAGCCAAATGCTTCTAGGAATAACTAAAGTATCTACCCAAGCTGACAGTTTCTTGAGTGCAGCAAGTTTCCAAGACACAACCAGGGTCCTAATTGCAGCTGCAACTAGTGGTAAAGTAGATAAACTTTACGGGCTAAAAGAAAACGTAATATTAGGACGTAGAATACCAGTCGGCACAGGCTTCCAAGAAGAAGCGCCGGAAGGTGATATTGACGATGAACTTTAAATCTGTTTAAATAGGAATCCGTATGCCAACAATCAACCAATTAATCCGCAAACCTCGCAAAACAG
>CAZIHK010000057.1:0-6642 GCA_964539035.1 uncultured Candidatus Saccharibacteria bacterium
CGGCAGCGTCAGATGTGTATAAGAGACAGATATATTATCAATTGAGGCGGCTGTTATTTCTAGCATCTGTATTAATGGCACGCCACTAGCAACTAACGTGGAACCAGTATGGCTAAAACGAGCCATGTACATCTTCATGTACAGATTGCTAATTATAGGTGCTCGCATTTTCATTTTGTCAATAACTCGCTTGCCTCCTAATGTACGAGCCCACTTCGACCCAAAAGCAACAGTCAGGGCAATCAAGATAGCAAACACCCACCAAAAATTAGTTACTACGTCAGCTACTACCAATAATACTCGTGTAATAAATGGTAAGGTAGCTCCACCCTGGATCCCATCGTATAAAGTTTTTACTTGTGGTAGAACGGTTACAATCATAAAACCAACCACTGCCAACATAACAATAATCACAATAATGGGGTATACGAAGGCGCCGCGTATTTTTGAACCTATCTCAGCATCTTTTTCTTGTTGGTTAGCTAGTCGTTCTAGTGTAGTATCCAGTGTACCAGAAGCCTCGCCAGCAGATACCAGGCTGGTAAATACCTTACTAAATACTTGTGGGTGTTTCTCTAAAGAAACACCAAAGCCTTTTCCAGCTTCTATATCGTTTATGACTTCGTTAAGAATCATTTGCATAGATTTACTAGTAGATTGCTTCTGAACTATCCGTAGACTTTGAACTAGCGGCAAACCTGCGCTTACAAGAGTTGACAGTTGGCGAGCAAATAAGACACGATCTTTCGTTCTTACTTTGTCAAAAATATTATTACCAACTTTTTTTTGTAAAGTAATACTTAGAGGTGCTAAACCTTGTTCTTGTATTAGCTTAGCAGCGGCTCTGTCGTTATCTGCCTGTACTTGAGCTTTTACTTTTTGCCCTGTTACTGGATTGCGAGCTACGTAGTTATACATCAACATAGTTCTATGCCCTCATTAACCTATCTAATTCATCAATGTCTACCGCAACCTTGCGTGCTTCGTCATAGGTAATTGTACCTCCGTGAATAAGACCAACTAGCGTTTTATCCATACTCTGCATACCATATTCGGCACCAGTTTGGATAACAGCATCTAATTGATGTGTTTTACCCTCGCGAATAATGTTACGTACCGCCGGAGTCGCAACTAATATTTCAGCCGAAGCAATGCGACCACCACCAATAGATGGCAATAAGCGTTGCGAGCAAATGGCCACCAAAATATTTGATAGCTGAGATCTGATTTGTGGCTGTTGATGCGGTGGAAAAACGTCAATCATGCGATCAATGCTCTGTGAGGCACTGTTAGTATGCAAAGTAGCGAACACTAAATGTCCAGTTTCGGCAATGGTTATTGCCGCAGCAATTGTTTCTAGGTCGCGCATTTCACCAATCAGCACTACATCTGGGTCTTCACGCAAGCTACTGCGCAAAGCTGCTGAGAAACTGTAAGTATCATAATGTACTTCTCGCTGCACAATTACGCTTTTTATACTTTTATGAGTAAATTCAATTGGATCTTCTATGGTAATGATGTGCTCGGCTCGCTCATGATTAATTTTATCAACCAATGATGCCAACGTAGTTGATTTACCTGATCCGGTTGGTCCGGTGACCAACACTAATCCTCTCGGATAATCAGCGAACTTATTGACAATTTTTGGCAAGCCTAACTGCTCAACAGACAAAATCTCATTAGGTATTAAACGCAATGCCGCTGCTAAATTACCCCTTTCGTGAAACGAGTTAACTCTAAAACGACCCAAATCTCCAAAGGCGAAACTAAAGTCGAATTCTTTGTCTTTAAGTAAAATCTGTTTTTGATCTTCATCCAGAATTGCAAAAATCAACGATTCTACAACCTCTTCGCTCATAACCTCAGAACCACTAACTGGTATTAAAGCTCCGTCAACCCTAAGCATTGGCCTCAATCCAACCTGCAAGTGCAAATCACTAGCTTTATGCTTTATTACTTCTTCTAGGAGAACTTCTATTCTTGGTTGTGATGTTGACATGTTATTTTCGCCACCTATGTTATTGTTTAAGCACTATCTGATGATGCTACTCTATTCACTTCATCTATAGTTGTTTTACCCGTTAACGCTTTCAGGTAACCATCTTGACGCATAGAAATCATTCCCTGTACCTCTGCGACTTTTTGGATTTCGTCACTAGTAGCACGTTTCATGATAAGCTCTTGGATCCCCTCGGTTACGCTAAAGGCCTCATACAAGCCCATTCGTCCTTTATAACCGTTTGGACTAAGAGCTGTTTCTTTGCCTCTATATAAAGTATAAGGGTTTTGACCAGCAAGTGGCAAGTCACCATAGCCTAAATCTTCGACAACAGCCCGTTTTTGTTCTTCTGACTCTGGTAAAATCATACCAATCGTAGATTTGATTGCTCCTTCTTCTACAATATTAGCTTTGTAAGCTTCTGGCACACCATTTATGCGTCTAACTAAACGTTGGCCAATAACCGTGCGTACAGTACTAGCAATTAAAAATGGTTCCACGCCAAAATCTAGTAAACGTGGTAATATCCCCGCAGCTGAGTTAGTATGCAGAGTCGAGAATACTAAGTGACCAGTTAGGGCTGACTGTACCGCTAGTGCCGCAGTTTCTTTGTCGCGAATTTCGCCAACCATTACAACGTCCGGATCTTGACGCAAAATAGAACGCAACCCGCTTGCAAAGGTTAGTCCTACAGCTGGGTTGACCTGTATTTGATTAATACCATCCATTTTATATTCGACTGGGTCTTCTAGGGTGACTATATTAATCTCGTCGTTTTTTATTTCTTGGACAAGCGCATATAAACTTGTTGTTTTACCTGAACCAGTTGGCCCAGAAGTTAGTATCATGCCATTGGAAGCTTTTATAGCTTCTTTAATCGATCTTAGACTACGACCACCGTAACCCATATCATCTAGTTTTAGGCTAGTGCCGCTTTTGTCTAAAAACCTGATGACCACTTGTTCACCCCAAACAACAGGCGAAATCGCAATACGCAAGTCAATTGGCTTGTTGTCTACGATAATCGAAAATTGGCCATCTTGAGGTATACGATGTTCATCAATCTTTAAATTAGAAAGTATTTTAATACGAGATACCATAGCTGGCTCTGTGCTTTTTGGTAATCTCATAATCTCAATTAAGATACCATCAATTCTAGTCCGAATTTTTAATTCTTTTTCCATTGGTTCGATATGTATATCGCTAGCTTTATTTTTCGCCGCATATTCTAAGATTGCACTAAGCGCTTTACTTATAGGTGAATCTTGAACTATCGTTTTTATAGATTGCTCATTTACAACAGCCGCACTATCCTCATCTCCGCTTTGAGCATCGTGTCTATCCAATGCCTCAGTTACGTCTTTACCAACGTCTAACTGATATTGCTGTAAGATATTATTAATGCCCTCTTCGCTAGCCAAAAAGACCTTCAGTGGCCTACCTATACGATTTGATAGAAAGTCAACCGCCTGTACATTATCAGCATCAAGCATTGCAATAACTAAACGATTTTGCATCTCACCAAGAGAAACAGCCATATACCTTTCGGCAATCTCTTGGGGTATAAGATTTAATATCTTTGAGTCAACCCTAGCGTTTAACAAATTTACATAAGGTACTTTAGTAATTTGAGCAATTATTTTTGTTAAATCCTCATTAGTTACATAGTCTGCATCGATTAATTGTTTTAAAAACGGAATACCCTTTGAAGCGGACTTTGCTTCAAGTTTATTTATTTCATTTTTAGTTATCTTACCACTACTAACAAGTATTTCTTTGACCTGTTTTTTGGTATCCGCTAAAAGTAAGCTCATTGCTTTTGATAAGGATAAATTATCTACCCACCTCTATGGTTGAGTTTTGTTAAATGGAGTAGGATTACCGTTGTCACCTATTATGATTATTTTTGTTAAATTCAATGATTGTTTAGTATAGTATGATCCATTTGGGACTTTAAAATCGGCTGTTATTGGATCGATTGTCGGGGCTGTCAACTTATAGGCTTTTTCGCCACCAAACATTAAATTTGCCAATATTAAGCTAAATATTCCACTAGTTATCGCTACTATAGCTATGACAATAATATCTCTTTGCTTCATTTGGTTGCCTTGGTTACTTTTACTGTTGTCTTTGTTGCTGAACTGTTGGGTATTACTTTTGATTCCACATTAAGTTTCTTTTCGGGTTGATAGTAAGTTACAGCGCTGATATTAATCTTTAACTCAGCGTCATTGCCGCTTATGTTTATATTCAATATTTTAATTGGACGAATCGATAGCTCAAGACTAGAAATTAATTTTTTTACAGATTCAAAGTTACCAGTAGCACTAATCTGAAATGGAATTTCTATTGGCTGAGGGTTTGTACTATCCTGGGTAGCTTCGATCTCATTGTCTGTTCCTGTAATACCGGTAATTTTATTGCCACTAGATAGAATAACCCATTCCAGGCTAGTTGCTAATGCTGGGAAGTCGTATTTACTTGGTAGGGAATCTAAAACTATCTTGGAGTTCTTATCGGATGTACCTACTACGGACTCTGGCGTTTCCTCGAAAGCTCTGAAGGAGATATCAAGCATTTTAGTTTCTTTCACATTTGCTTTTAACTGTTTATTAGCCTTACTCCGAAGACTTATCACTTTACTCTGATATGATCTTTGTACAAGCAACGATTTGATAGTAACCATCGAAAATACTAATATCGAGACAGTCGCGGCTACGGCAATCATTGTCAATGTGTTAGCCTTATCAATCTGGATATGTTTTATTGATGTCCTAAGATTAAATCTTGACATATTTACCTCGATCCCTCACCTGTATTGGTATTAGTGGGTAGTTCTTTAAATAACGGACTTGGTTGTTCGGTTTGTGACCGGGTAGAAGTAATCTTTGGCACAGTTAGAGATACTGTTTTTGCTTGGCTACTAAATATTAATGGGTCAAACTTGAGCATGATTATAAATGTTGCCTGTTGGTTAGTAACACCAAATGATGTTAGTACCACCTTAGAAAAAGCACGTTGCTCACCCGTGTTTTGATCAATAGATAAGTTGGTAAATTTTAAAGTATCTACGAATTTATTAACCGAACCCAGTGATCCTGTAGTGCCTGTGATATCCATACTTTCTTCTGCAAAGTTAACATTTAGACTCGAGATTTGCACATCACTTGGAATAACTGTTGGCAAGTATCCAAATATTCGACTAGTGACCGGTTTCTGTTCATGCAAACCAGTCAAACTATCAAGCTGGTTCTGTATTGTTAAAATTTTATTTAGATCATTAATTTTTTGCAACTCGGCACTATTCTTTTTTATATTACTATTTAAACTGCTTAACTGTAGTTTTTGACCTATATAAACATAGCTAACCATTAGCAGTACAATCCCCAACACTGAACCCGAAACAACAATTGCACTTAATATAGTTAGACGCTTTTTACGCTGACTTTTGATGTATTCGTTTTTTACATCTGGTAATAAATTAAGTTGTACCATTATTCTGTTCTCTCCGCTAGCCCAGCTGCTACACCAAAATGATTTGACACAGACAATAATTCATTCTGCCTATCTGATGGAAAAACAACATTACGCCAGGCATTACCAATTTCTACATTAATCGAGAACTTGTTGACTAAATAAATTGGGAATTCTGGTAAAGACGAAGCACCACCAGTTACAATAATACGTTCTAGTGGTAATTTGATATATCGAGCTTGGTAGAATTTTATTGATTTTTCTATATCGTTCATCAACATGTCTACAGTAGTTATTATCGCATTGTGAATCTGGCCTTCTAGCTTTTCTTGGCTCAGACCGAATTTATATACAAACTGCTCAGCCTGTTTTTCGTCAATGTTTAAGTTTTGCATAGCAGCTTGAATAATTGTACTACTGCCAGTAGGAATTGAGCGCATTAGCCGTGGGCCATCGCCTACAGTAATGATCAGATCAGTCGAATGAGCACCCATATCAATAATCATCTTTGGTGTAGCTGTATCAATTGGTACCAGTGCCCTATTTACAGCTAATGCATCTGGCTCAAAAGCTATAACATTTAGGCCGATACCCTCTAACATGTCCAAACGCTGTTCGATAAATACGTTCGACACACTGGATAACAAAATCTCTACTTTGTTATTATCTTTGGGCGAATCACCCAGATAGGCCCAATCAATTTTGCTTTCTGTGATTGGAGTTGGAATTAATGTATCGGCTTGGTAGCGAATCGTCTTATCTAGGTCTGATTTACTAAGTCGATCAACATCAGCTACTGTACAAAACACTTTTTGTGACGGTAGGCCAGCACAAACATTTTTAGTAGTTATCTTTGACTGAGCTACTAAATCTTTGATTACGCCAGCTAACTTTTGTTGGTCTGCCTTAGCATCACTTAAGACTAGTTTTTGATCTACTGGCACTAGTGCGTATTTAACTAATGACTTGTTTGGACCATTACCACGCAACTGCACAAGCCTAATAGCTGTTGTGCCGATATCTAATCCGAAGAAGTCTTTTACGCCGCTAATGACACTCATGAGAATTATTGTAGCATAAGCTTTATCATTTATAACAACGGAGCTGCATTAAATATTGATTGGAAGCCATAATTAGTCTTATCGGTTAAGAATGGAGTAGCAAAATAC
>CAZIHK010000058.1:0-4360 GCA_964539035.1 uncultured Candidatus Saccharibacteria bacterium
ATCTATTCCTTTAAATATCGCCGCAAATTCGTCACCGCCAAATCTTAAAGAAATACTACCATTTTTCCTATCACTCAAACTTGATACTACATCAGAATCCCTAGATTCTTCATTGTTTGTATCTTCAACTTTCTTTCTAAAAGAATCACTGAGACTATTTGAAAATTCTAGTAATGTTTTGTCTCCTGTTGCATGGTCAAATATTTTGTTAATATCCGCAAATTTAACAATATCGAACATTACGAACGCTGATTTATAAGTGATTTCTTTTTGGGATAATAGTGATTCTAGCTCATTTTTTAAAACTATTTTATTGGGTAGCTTTGTCAATGGATCTCGAAGACTTAATTCTATGAGTTCTTTCTCTAATTGCTTGCGTTCGGTTATATCATGAAAGCTCCAAATTCTACCATAATACTTACCATCTTTGTCCTTAATTGGAGCCGAATATCTTTCTAGAAACATGCCATTAGTAAACTTAATTTCATCAAAGCTGGTCTCTTCTGGGTGGTCATATAAATGATTAACTCTTTTAATAAATTCTGTTGGATTAGCAGCTAGACTGGTTACATGTTTAAGTAATTTGGCGTCATCTCTTTCGCGAATAACATCAGGTGGTACATTAAATAAATCAATAATACGATTATTATAGATAAGTCTTTCGGCACCCTCGCCAATTACCAGAATACCGTCATGAGAAGTTTCTACTAAAGCTTCCAATAAAGCAGTCTTTTCAATAATACTATTTTCATAGTTTTTACGTTCAGTAATATCACTTATCTGGAGCAAATATCCATCGATTGATTCAACGCTACCATTTATCGTCGAGATAGAAACATCTAGCCAGTGTTGTCCACTTTTTGTAGTTTTATATAGGTTGTGCTGTTTCACTAAATCATAATCAAAAAGTGCTTCGTAGCGAATTGAGCAACCTTGTTTTAATTTATCCTTGTTATCTTCAGATATGTTTGGATCATCGAAAAGCGAAAATTCCTTTATTTCATCTACATTTTGAACGCCAAAAAGCTCTAGGCAAGCAGGGTTGACGTTAACTAACTGACCACTTTTATCATAAAGCTCAATCGCCAGCGGAGATTGTTCGGTCATTATTCTATATCGTTCCTCGCTTTCTATTAGGGCTTGTTCAGCAATCTTCCTTTCATTTATGTCAATACTAATACCCAACATTAAAGTCGCTTTTCCTTCTTTGTCTCGCTCAAAAACCTTACCAATATCTCTATTCCATATCCAATGACCATCCTTATGCTTTGTTCGTAACTCGCAATCGTAAGTATCAGTCTTATTATCTATACAATCTCTCAGTAGTTCCTCAGATTTCTTAAAGTCTTCTGGGTGTGTTAGGTTATTCCATGTTTTATCACTATTTTGTTCTAAATCCTCAGGGCTGTAGCCCGCAATAGCTGCACATCTTTCATCAAATATTTCTTGTCCATTTTCAACTTGCCATTCCCAAGTGCCAACTCCGGCAGCATCTAAATAATTTTTAAATCTTTGCTGTTCTAGTCTTATTGTTTCTCTTTCAGCCTTTAGTTTATTAATAATTGTGCCGTGAGTTAGCGCTAATCTATCAACAATTGAACTATCCTCTATACTGCTATTTATAGGCCAAATTAAACTCGCAAACATTTTAGAATCAGTTTCTGTCTCCACGGCTCTCATGGCTATGGATGATAGTTTCCTAACAGCTTCTCTTCTTACCTCAATATCTGAGTCTGCGATTAGCTCGATTGTCTTACTTAGATCATTTAAATTAAAGCTTTGTTCCATATCTATTCTGTAAATAAAAAATCCTGGTTGTTAACCCAGGTTTTGAATAATTATTACCCGGTTTCGCTATTAGCTAAATGTTTTACAAGCGACCAAATACGTATAACATCTCTCCGCTTTTACTTATTATATCATAACTATTACAGTTTGGGCTTATATGCTCTTACAATAAAATGCAATCTGTCGGTTTTGAACTAGAGGTCCAATATACATCACTGCTCGACTAAATGCACGAAAAATTACTAAATGTGCATCCTCTGATAGGCTAGGGAATAATTGTCAATAATGACGAAGACCCTAAGTTAACTCATCTTATCGTCGAACGCTATACACAGTACAATCTCAAGATAACGGATAAAATATGAAAACTAATCATATATAAAACAACGGTGTACTTCATCCCAAAAAGATACATTGCCGTTTTTGTCTATCTGCATAATAATTTCAACCCTGTCGGGATAATTTTTATGTTTTAATTTTGGATCTGCGGCGTTTACAATATCATCAAAATTTTTATGTAGCTTTGGATCTATGCGGGTAATATTGGCGTAAATTCCGAAACCATTAATACCCTTAGAAAGTAGTAAGTTTTTTATACCCAAAAGAATTTGTTTGGATTTTTCTGTTACAAAATCCCTTAAATTTATATTATTTGCTGGGTCAAATTCATTTAGAATAACAGCAAACTCATCACCACCAAATCTAGTAGCAATATTTTCATCTCTTTTTTCGGCTAAGCTGGCAATAACGTCTGTATTTGATGATTTTTTACTATTTTGGGTGCGAACTTGCCTAAAAGAGTTGTTAAGGCTCTTAGCAAATTCGATAAGTATATTATCCCCAATGGCGTGGCCGTATTCTTTATTAATTTTGCCAAAACCCATAAGATCAAACATTAAAAAGGCCGCCGGCTTTTTTTGGCCACTGTCTTCCATAAGTTTTTGCAGTTCATCTCTCAGCACCTCTTTGTTCAATAATTGCGTCAAAGGATCTTTTGTTGCCATTTCTTTTAGCTTTTCTTCCATTTTCTTTCTTTCGGTAATATCTTCGAATACCGTTGAAAAATGTTGGCTATCAATTGATGTAACTGAAATAGCGAAGCATCGCTGCATCAATTCATATTCTGTTTCAAAGTGAATAGCTTCTCCACTTTTGGCAACACTAGAATACTGCTGTAAATAAGGGGCGGGATTAACCCCGTAAACCTGGCTTGCTTTTTTGCCTACTACTTGCTCTTCGCTTAAGCCCGTTATAGCCTCAAACGAATTATTTACGTCTTCAATAATATAGTCAATTGCGTTGCCATCTGCGTCAAATATTAGTTTGTGTACTGCAATACCCTCGGTCATATTCTCAAACAGCTGTCGATATTGCTCTTCGCTTTTCAGTAACGCTTCTTCAGATTGTTTACGTTTGGTAATGTCCATGTATGAACCTAAAATGCCAACAATTTCGCCATTATTATCGATTAATGGTGTCTTATTCGTCAGAAGAGTGATAGTATCGCCTACTGGGGTAGTCTGTGGTTCTTCTACTAATAATTTTGCTACTCCACTTTCAATAACCGCAAAGTCATCAGCACGATACAATTCAGCTTGATCGCTCCACCCCATTTGGTAATCATCTTTCCCGATTAAATCTTCTGGATTACTGAACCCTGCATCATGAGCAAAAGCACTGTTACAACCTAAGTAAACAAGATTTTTATCCTTCCAAAATACTCTATCAGGTATTGAATTGAGGATATCTTTAATAAATTTTTCTGATTCAAGTAATTTTTCTTCTGCAATTTTTCGGTCATTGATATCCAAGCTAGTGCCTATCATGCGTAAAGCTTGGCCATTTTCGTCTCGTTCGATCACTTTACCTCGGTCTTCAACCCAAACCCAATTGTTACCATCCTTATGTTTTATCCTTAATTCACAGATATATTGATCAATTTCTCCGTATATACACTCCTGTAAAAGCTCATTAGACATCACTAAATCATCAGGATGGGTTAGATTATCCCATGTATCCGCTATGTTGGGTATCAGCTCTTCTGATGTATAGCCGCCAATATTTGCACACCTTTCGTCAAAAGTCTCGATACCTGTTTGAATTTCCCAAGTCCAAGTACCAGCATTGGCACCTTCTAAAAATTGTTTTAGTCTTCTTTTTTCTGTTTCTAGCTGTTCTATAGTCTGGTTATGTAACAAAATGACTCGGCTTATATCCAAAAGCTCATTATCACTATTCTTTGTTTCTAAAAATGTTGCTAAACTCATAGCTCCATTTTCAGTCTCCGCTGCTTGGAGGGCTAGCTTGCCAATTTCTAAAGCTGCATCAATTCTTTTCTGAGTTTCAGAGCTTTTTAAAGGTTCTATAGCATCAATAAATTCTTGTGGGTTAAAACTTGGCTTATTATTTCGATTATCCATAATTAAAAAACCTGGTTATGAAACCAGGTGCATACTTATTTGTACCCGGTTTCGCTACTAGCTAAATGCTATACAAGCGACCACATACGTATAACACCTCAATGCTTTGCTACAATATAATACTCTATATCTACCTGTCTCTTATACACATC